>JABCYT010000039.1 GCA_013290035.1 Alphaproteobacteria bacterium | reverse complement strand
CAAGCTCAGGCGCGCCGCCGAACTTGGTAACGCGATCCGCGCCGCCGTCGAAGCCTTCCCGGCCGGCGAGCGGGTGGCGATCATCGGCAGCGGCGGCATCAGCCACTGGGTCGGCTCGGCCCAGATGGGGCGCGTCAATGAGGCCTTCGACCGCGAAATAATCGGATACGCCCTCGACGACAACCTCGATGGCCTGTGCGCACTGAGCGACCAGTACATCATTGAAAACGGCGGCGAAGGCGGCATGGAAGTGCGCAACTTCGCCTGCGCCATGGGTGCCGTGCCGGGCGCGCGCGGCGAATTGCTGGGTTATGAAGCGGTGCCTGAATGGGTCACCGGCCTCGGTTTCGTGCAGTTGCACGTGGAGTAAGCCAGATGACGAAAAAAGTATTCCTGATCAAAGCCGCCGAGCTGCGGCCTGGCTGCGCCCGCAAGATCGACATCGAGGGCGGCGATCTGGCCCTGTTCAACCTGGAGGGGAAGTTCTACGCCACGTCCAATCTGTGCACCCACGCCACCGCATCGTTGGCCGACGGCGAAATCGTCGGCGGCGATTGCGTGGCCTGCCCGGTGCACTTCGGCGAGTTCCATATTCCTACCGGCCAGGCCATGAGCTTCCCGTGCACAGTCGACCTGCGCACGTACAAGGTGATCGAGGAGGGCGGGGACATCTACGCCGACCTCGATGAAGAGTCGGAAGAAGCGGCTTCGGCCATATAACGGAGATAGCAATGTGCAAAAATGAAAAACCGATCAACTTCAAGCCGCCCCGCCAGAAGGCCGCGCTGGACGATCTTGACCAGTACGTCAACATGGCCGAAGGCCGCATGTCGCGCAAGGTGTTCTGGGAGCGCGACATCTATGAGCAGGAGCTCGAGAAGATCTTCGCGCGCGTCTGGCTGTTCCTCGGCCATGTGTCGCAGATCCCCAAGGCCGGCGACTATGTCACCACCAGCATGGGTGAGGACGACGTGCTGGTGGTGCGCCAGAAGGACGGCGCCATCAAGGCCTTCCTGAATACCTGCCCGCACCGCGGCAATCGGGTCTGCTTCTCGGAAGTGGGCAATGCGCGCGGCTTCATCTGCAATTACCACGGCTGGAGCTTCGGCATCGACGGCGCCCTGCGCGGCATGCATGAATCGGGTGCCTACGAGGCCAGCGGTTTCGACAAGTCCCAGCACGGCCTGCACGAAGTGGCCCAGGTCGACAGCTACAAAGGCCTGATTTTCGGCACCCTCGACCCGGCCGCGCCGCCGCTCAAGGAGTACCTGGGCGACTTCGCCTGGTATCTCGACACCCTGCTCGACATGGACGGCGAAGGCACGGAATTTATCGGCGGCTGCGTGCGCTCGGTGATGAAATGTAACTGGAAATTCGGTGCCGAGAACTTCGCCGGCGACGTCATGCACGCCGGCTGGACCCACGATTCGGGCGCCAAGGCCATGCTGGGCGGCGCGGTGCCGGAACTGGACAAGTGCGCCGGCGATTCCTACCACGTCAACGTCAACGGCCACGGCTGGGAATTCAACCTCGACAAGGTCGGCAATAGCGCCACCTTCGGCGACAAGGAAGTGCGCCGTTACATCCACGAGATCCAGCCCAAGGTCGCGGAGCGCCTCGGCCACACCCGCTCGATGATGATCGGTTCGATCTCCTCGGCGACCGTCTTCCCGAACATGTCCTTCCTTCCCGGCCAGAACACCTTCCGCGTCTGGCAGCCGCGCGGCCCGGACGAAATCGAACTGCACACCTGGACGCTGGTCAACAAGAGCGCCCCGGAGGAAATCAAGGAACGCTATCGTCGCGGCACCATGATCACCTTCTCGCCCTCGGGCGTGTTCGAGATGGACGACGGCGAAAACTTCGAATACTCGACCCGCTCCAATCGCGGCCGCGTGACGCGCGAGCAGGACCTGTTCCTCGGTCTCGGCATCGGCACCAGGATCGAGCATCCCGAACTGCCGGGCAATGTATTCCAGGGCCAGATCAATGAAGCCAACCAACGCGCCTACTACCAGCGCTGGCTCGATTTCATGAAAGCCGAATCCTGGGACGAGCTTCCTCAGCGCTGAAAGAACAGACCATGACCATCACTACTGAAATTGCCGGCCGCAGCGCGGTGGACGCGGCCACCGCCTACCAGCTCGAGACCTTCCTCAAGCGCGAGGCACGCCTGCTCGACACCGAACGTTACGACGACTGGCTGGCCATGCTGGCCGACGACATCCACTACTGGATGCCGTCCATCGAAAGCCGGCGCCGCGCCAACAACGGCGGCGCCACCCATCTGCCGGGGCGGATGGCCTACTTCGACGACTTCATGGAGCACTTGCAAAAGCGCGTCGCGCGCTTCAAGCAGCCGACCGCCTGGGCCGAAGATCCGCCAACCCGCCACACCCACGTGATCAGCAACGTCGAAGCCTATGCCGGCGAAGCCGAGGGCGAGTATCTGGTGTATTCGACATTCGTCAACTATCGCAGCCGGGTCGAGACCGACAACGACCTGCTGATCGGCCGCCGCACCGACGTGATCCGCGCCACCCAGGATGGACTGCGCCTGGCACGGCGCAAGATCGTGATCACACAAACCCTGTTGCAAGCTAAAAACATCAACACTTTCCTCTGAGGCAGACATGGGCTGGCTAGACAACGATGTAGCGCTGGTCACCGGGGGCGGCTCCGGCATCGGCCTGGCGGTGGTGCGGCGCTTCCTGGGCGAGGGCGCGCGCGGCGTCGGCGTGCTGCTGCGCGACCCGCAGCAGGCCGACTCGCTCCGGGCCGAATTCGGCTCGCAGGTGCTGCCGATTATCGGCGACGTGCGCGTCTACGCCGACAACGAGCGCGCCGTGGCCGACACCGTGGCCGCCTACGGCAAGCTCGATACCCTGGTCGGCAATGTCGGCGTGTGGGACTTCTTCGCCGGCCTGATGCGCACCGAGCCGGGCACGCTGGCCGATTCCTTCGACGAGATCTTCGCCATCAATGTCAAAGGCTATCTGCTGGCCGCTCGCGCCGCCGCCGCCGAGCTGCGCAAGCAGCAGGGCAGTATGATCTTCACGCTATCGAACTCCAGCTTCTATGCCGGCGGCGGCGGCCCGGTCTACGTCGCCTCCAAGCACGCCGCCGTGGGCCTGATCAAGCAGCTGGCCTACGAGCTGGCGCCACATGTGCGGGTCAACGGGGTGGCGCCGGGTGGCACCGCCACGCCGCTCAAGGGGCCGGCCTCGCTCGGCAAGCAGGACACCCGGCTGTCGGAACTGGCGGGCTTCGAGCAGGCCGTGACCGACGCGACGCCGCTCGGCTTCATGGCCAAGCCGGAAGACCACACCGGCCACTATGTGCTGTTGGCCTCGCGCGCCAATTCGCGCGCCACCACGGCGGCGATCCTGCAGAGCGACGGCGGCTGGGAAATCCGCGGCCGCCAGAAGAAATGACAGTTCCAGATAATCACAGGCCAAAAAGGAATAATTATATGAAGCGAGACATCCTGCAAGAACTCTTCCCGACCGGGCGCCTACCGCTGCTGGCGGCGCCCATGTTTCTGGTCTCCGGCCCCGAGCTGGCGGTGGCCTGCGCCCGCGCCGGCGCGATCGGCAGCTTTCCGGCACCGAACGCGCGCAGCGTCGAGATACTGGAAAACTGGCTGCAGCAGGTCAGCGCCGCGCTGGCCGGCCAGACCGATGCGGTGCCTTGGGCGCTCAATATGATCGTCCACAGCACCTACGACCGTTTCGAGCGCGAGCTGGAACTGGTGCTCAAGTACCAACCCAAGGTCGTCACCACGGCGCTGGGCAGCCCCAAGCGTGTGCTTGAACAGGTGCACAGCTACGGCGGCGTGGTGATGGCCGACGTGATCACCCCTACTCTGGCGCGCAAGGCCGCCGACGCCGGCGCCGATGCGCTGATCCTGGTCACCCAGGGCGCCGGCGGCCACACCGGCTCGTATAATCCGTTCGCCTTCATCGCCGAAGTGCGCAAGTTCTGGAGCGGGCCGCTCGGCCTGGCCGGCTGCATTTCCAGCGGCAGCGACCTGCGCGCCGCCCAGCTGATGGGGGCCGACTTCGGCGTGGCCGGCACCCGCTTCATCGCGACCGAAGAAAGCATGGCGGCGCCGGCCTATCGCCAACTGCTGGTCGACAGCGACATCGAAGATCTGGTCGAGTCGAAAGCCGTTTCCGGCGTGACCGGTAACTGGCTCAGGTCCACCATGGCTTCGGCCGGGATCGATCCCGCCGGTGACGGCAAGGGCAAGCAGATTGATTTTTCCGGCGATATCAGCGCCGGCAAGAAGGCGTGGAGAGACGTCTGGTCGTCCGGCCAGGGCGTCGGTGCGGTGGAGCGTATCAGCCCGGTGCGCGATGTCGTCGCCACGCTGCGCAGCGAATACCGCGCGGCGCTGCAGGCCGAACTGGCCTTCGTTACCCGCGCACTGGAACAAGGAGTAGTAACATGAGTAGCCCGATTCAACAAGCGGCGGACGCATTGTGGAACGCGCGCGCCGCGCGCAGCACCATCGGCCGCGTGTCCGAGAGTTTCGGCATCGACAGCGTCGCCGAGGCCTACGCGGTGGCGCAACTGAATACGGCGCGCGCGCTGCAGGGCAGCACCAGGGTGTCGGGCAAGAAGATCGGCCTGACTTCGCTCGCCGTGCAGCAGCAGCTGGGCGTGGACCAGCCCGACTACGGCGTGCTGTTCGCCGACATGGAATACCTGTCCGGCGCCACGTTGCCGGCGAGCCGCCTGATCCAGCCCAAGGCAGAAGGCGAGATCGCCTTCGTGGTGGGGCGCGACCTGATGCAGGACGACCTGACCTGGGCCAGTTTCCTGCTCGGCCTCGAATATGCGCTGCCGGCCATTGAAATTGTCGATAGCGCCATCACCGACTGGAAGGTCACCCTGATCGACACGGTGGCCGACAACGCATCCTGCGGCCTGTATGTGTTGGGGCTGGAGCCGCGCCGCATCGGCGATCTAGTACTGGCTGGCAGCGCCATGGACCTGCGCAAGAACGGCAATACTGCGGCGGTCGGCGCTGGCGTGGCCTGCCTCGGCAATCCGCTGCTGGCCGCATACTGGCTGGCCAAGACCATGGCGGCGGCCGGTCAGCCGCTGCTCGCTGGCGACGTGGTGATGTCCGGCGCGCTCGGCTCCATGGTGCCGATTGTCGCCGGCGACCGCATCGACGTCGACATCAGCGGCCTTGGTCGCGTCAGTTGTTCGCTCGCCTGAGCGCCAAAAAAAATCACTAAATGGAGACCGCAATGAAAAAAAAATCATGCAAGCCATCTTCGGAACCGCAACCTGCGCCGCCGCCTTCAGCGCCCGGGCTGACATTGCCGTCGGCCAGCAACGCCGAATTCCGCGGCGCCCTGCGCGACGCGCTGGAAAACACCGGCAACCTGCCCGTCACCCATGGCGTGATCAGCATGAGCAACCAGGACCACACCGGCCTGGACGAGCGTGCCCGCGTATTGCTGGGCATTGAATCGGACAACTGGAAATTGGCTAAGTAAATCATGGATAAGAGAACCTTCCAGCCAGCCATACTCCCCGGACAGGGCCTCGCGCTGCCCGACATCGAGCGCGTCGATCTGCCCGACGGCAGCTTTATACTGCGTTCGCGCACCAAGCCGCGGCCGCACGCGCGCTGCATCGGCGACTGGCTCGAATACTGGGCGCGCGTCACGCCTGACGCACTGTTCCTGGCCGAACGCGACGCCGACGGCCAGTCCTGGCGCCGCCTCACCTACGGTCAGGTGCGGCACGAGATTGGCCGCATCGGCCAGGCTCTGCTGGACCTGGGCCAGAGCGCGGCGGCGCCGGTGGTGATCCTGTCGGATAACAGCGTCGAGGTGGCGCTGCTCAAGCTGGCCGCCATGCATGTCGGCGTGCCGATCGCGATCCTGTCGTCGGCCTACAGCCGCGCCACGCGCGACTACAGCAAGCTGCACGGCATGTTGACGATGCTGCAACCGGGTCTGCTGTACGCGGCCGACGGAGACCTCTATGGCGGAGCCATGCGCAGTTCCGGCATCGACTGCCCCTTCGTGTTTTCGCACAATGTGCCGCCAGGCTGCCTGGCTTTCAAGGTCCTGCGCGCGGCGGCCGAGACGCCAGCCGTGGCGCGTGCCAATGCCGCCATCACGCCCGACACTCACGCCAAATACCTGTTGACCTCCGGTTCCACCGGCACGCCCAAGGCCGTCGTCAACACCCACCGCATGCTGTGTGCGAACCAGGAAGCCATTGCGCAAGTGTGGCCCTTCCTCGAGGACCGCGTGCCGGTGCTGGTCGACTGGTTGCCGTGGAGTCATACCTTCGGCGCCAACCACAATTTCAACCTGATCCTGCGCAACGGCGGGGCGCTCTATATCGACGAAGGCCGCCCCTTGCCGGGCCTGCTTGAAAAAACCATGCGCAACCTGCGCGAAGTATCGCCCACCCTGTACTTCAACGTGCCCAAGGGTTACGAGGCGCTGCTGCCGGTGCTCGAGCAGGATCCGGAACTGGCGACCCGCCTGCTCGCCGGATTCGATGCAATGTTCTTCGCCGCCGCCGCGCTGCCGCAGTCGGTCGGCCGGCGGCTGGCGGAACTGGTCGCGCGCCATCGCAGCACACCGATGTTCTTTACTTCGGCCTGGGGTTCGACCGAAACGGCGCCGCTGGTCACCAGCGTGCACTTTGTCAGCGACAGGCCGGGCAACCTCGGCGTGCCGGTACCCGGAATGGAAATCAAGTTCGTGCCGCAGTGTGGCAAGCTGGAAATGCGGGTGCGCGGCTCCAGCGTGTTTCCCGAGTATCGCGGCGCGCCCGAGCTGACCGCCAAGGCCTTCGATGAAGACGGCTTCTACCTGATGGGCGACGCCGGCAAGCTGGCCGACCCGGCTGATCCGAACGCCGGCGTGTTGTTCGACGGCCGCATCTCGGAAGACTTCAAGCTCACAAGCGGCACCTGGGTCTCGGTCGGCACGCTGCGGGTGGCGCTGGTCAGCGTGCTGGCGCCGCTGGCGCAGGACGTGGTGGTGTCCGGTCACGGCCGCGACGATCCCGGCCTGCTGATCTTCCCGTCGCCGGCCCTGCGCCAGCTGGCCGGCGACGCCGACGGCACGCAGAGCGGTTCGCAGCTGGCGCAGCACCCGCAGGTGCGCGCCCGCATCGGCGCCGCGCTGGCCGCCTTCAATCAGGGCAAGGGCTCGGCCGGCCGCGCCACCCGCGCCGTGATCCTGTCCGGCGCCCCCGGGCTGGTGCAGGGCGAGATCACCGACAAGGGCTATATCAATCAGCGCGCCGTGCTGGAACTGCGCGCGGACGAAGTGGAGCGGCTGTTCAGCGACGACTGCTCTGTCATTTTCCCGGCCTGAAGCCAGGCCGCTTACTCACCAATTTTGTCATCACTTAAACAAGGACTTACGATGTCTAGGAAAATCAAAGTCGCCATCATCGGTCCCGGCAATATCGGCACCGACCTGATGATCAAGATCCTGCGCCACGGCGAATATCTGGAAATGGGCGCCATGGTCGGCATCGACCCGTCCTCCGACGGCCTGGCGCGCGCCACCCGCATGGGTGTGGCCGTGACCCATGAGGGCGCGGAAGGGCTAGTGCGCCTGCCCGAATTCGCCGACATCGACATCGTGTTCGACGCCACCAGCGCCGCCGCCCACGTGCAGAACGACCGTTTCCTGCGCCAGCACAAGCCGCAGCTGCGCCTGGTCGACCTGACCCCGGCCGCGATCGGCCCCTATTGCGTGCCGGTGGTGAACCTGGACCAGCATATCGATGCGCTCAACGTCAACATGGTCACCTGCGGCGGCCAGGCCACGATTCCCATCGTGGCGGCCGTGTCGCGCGTGGCCAAGGTGCATTACGGTGAAATCGTCGCCTCGATTTCCAGCAAGTCGGCCGGCCCCGGCACGCGCGCCAATATCGACGAATTCACCGAAACCACCTCAACCGCCATCGAGGCGGTGGGCGGGGCCACCAAGGGCAAGGCGATCATCGTGCTCAACCCGGCCGAACCGCCGCTGTTGATGCGCGACACCGTGTACTGCCTGTCCGAGCTGGCCGACGAGGCGGCGATCGAAGCCTCGATCGCCGAGACTGTCGCCGCCGTGCAGCGCTACGTCAAGGGCTACCGCCTCAAGCAGCGGGTGCAGTTCGACCGCATCAGCCCCGACGCGCCCATCAATATCCCCGGTGTCGGTAGCCGCATGAGCGGCCTGAAAACCTCGGTCTTCCTGGAAGTGGAAGGCGCCGCCCATTATCTGCCGGCCTACGCCGGCAATCTCGACATCATGACTTCGGCCGCCAAGGCCTGCGCCGAACGCATGGCCGAGGCCATCCTGGCCAGCCGCAACGCCTGAACTGGAGAAATCGCATGAAAAAACTGTATATTGCCGACGTCACCCTGCGTGACGGTTCGCACGCCATCCGCCACCAGTACAGCGTGGCCCAGGTCGAACAGATCGCCCGTGCACTGGACGAAGCGAAGGTCGATTCGATCGAAGTGGCGCACGGCGACGGCCTGCGCGGCTCCAGCTTCAACTACGGTTTCGGCGCCCACACCGACCTGGAATGGATCGCCGCCGCCGCCGGCGTGGTCAAGCACGCCAAGATCGCCACCTTGCTGCTGCCCGGCATCGGCACCATCCACGACCTGCGCGCTGCCTATGACGCCGGGGCCCGCGTGGTGCGGGTGGCGACCCACTGCACCGAGGCCGACATCTCGAAGCAGCACATCGAATACGCCCGCAACCTGGGCATGGAGGCGGTCGGCTTCCTGATGATGAGCCACATGCAGACCCCCCAAGGCCTGGCGGCCCAGGCCAAGCTGATGGAAAGCTATGGTGCCACCTGCTGCTACGTGGTCGACTCGGGCGGCGCGCTCGGCATGAACGATGTTCGCGAACGCTTCCGCGCCTTCAAGGACGTGCTCAAGCCTGAGACCGAGACCGGCATCCACGCCCACCACAACCTGAGCTTGGGCGTGGCCAATTCCATCGTCGCGGTGGAAGCTGGCTGCGACCGCGTCGACGCCAGCCTGGCCGGCATGGGCGCCGGCGCCGGCAACGCGCCGCTGGAAGTGTTCATCGCCGCCGCCGCCCGGCTGGGCTGGAACCACGGCACCGATCTGTATCGCCTGATGGATGCGGCCGACGACCTGGTGCGGCCGCTGCAGGACCGGCCGGTGCGGGTCGACCGCGAAACCCTGGCGCTCGGCTATGCCGGCGTGTATTCGAGCTTCCTGCGCCATGCCGAAGTGGCGGCCGAAAAATACGGCCTGAAGGCGGTCGATATCCTGGTCGAACTGGGACGGCGGCGCATGGTCGGCGGCCAGGAGGACATGATCGTCGACGTCGCGCTGGACTTGCTCGGCCAGAAGGCTAGCCCACAGGCCGCCGTGGCAGCAACGGCAGGCTGAATCATGAGTACGTTCACACTGACATTTGCACCCGCCGGCGCGCAGGTGGCCTGCTCCGCCGAGGGCAGCCTGCTCGACGCGGCGCTGGCGGCGGGCTACTTTCCGCAGCATAGCTGCCGTCGCGGCGAGTGCAACGCCTGCGAAGCCAAGGTACTGTGCGGCGAAGTCGCGTACCCGGCCGGCTTCGTGCCCGAGGGTGTGAGCGCCCACCGCGTCCTGACCTGCCAGGCGCGCGCCCTATCCGATGTGACGCTGGAGGCTCCCGAAGTGGCCGCCACGCCGGGCCAGCGCGTGGTCCAGAGCGGCGCGCGGGTGCTGGAGATCAGCCACCTGAGCAGCGACGTGGCATGGCTGCGGCTGCAGGTGCCGCCGGCCTCGGGCTTCTCCTTCCATCCGGGCCAGTACGTCGACGTGGTGCTGCGCGACGGTTCGCGCCGCAGCTATTCGATGGCCAATGCCCCCGCGGCCGACGGCATCATCGAGCTGCATGTGCGGGCCCTGCCGGGCGGTCGCTTCTCCAACCACGTGTACCAGAAGGTCAAGCCGCGCGACATGCTGCGCATCGAAGGTCCGTTCGGCGCGTTCCGCCTGCAGGACACCGCCGCGCCGCTGATCCTGCTCGCTTCCGGCACCGGCTATGCGCCGATCGCCTCCATGCTCAAGGCGCACCTGGCCACCATCGCCGCGCGCGGCGCGGTGCTGTACTGGGGCGGCAACCGGCTGGCCGACCTGTATGCGATCGAGGAGATCGAGGCCATGCAGGCGCAACATCCCGGCCTGCGTTTCGTGCCGGTGCTGTCCGGCTCGGACGCAGGCTGGACCGGCCGCACCGGCTTTGTGCACGAAGCCGTGGTGCAGGATTTCCCCGGCCTGTCGGCGCATGAGGTCTACGCCTGCGGCAACCCGCTGATGGTCGATGCGGCGCGCCAGGTGTTCACGCGCAAGCATGGCCTGGACGAGGACAACTTCTTCAGCGACGCCTTCGTCACCAGCCTCACCCTGAGGCCTGAAGCTGGGCCGCCGGCCCAGCCGCGAGCGCTCGCCAACTGACACATCGAGCGGACCCAAGAACCGCCAATTCTTCGCCATCGTCAGCGACTTGCGCCAGACCGGTGTAGCGACCCTGCTGATCGAGCAGAATGCCCGCTCCGCCCGGGATATCTCCGACTATGCCTACGTGATCGAAACCTATCTGGGCCTCGTCAAAAAATCCGCCTGAAGCAAAGCAGTCGAAATAAAGAGGGCCAGGCTCGATTAACTAAATCGAGCCTGGCCCCCTTTTGGGGAACCGGATGGTACGGCGCGGTGTTGCTTAGAAGGTGTGCTTGATGCCGGTCAGGATGCCTTTTTGGGTGGCGCCAGCGCTGGCGCTGCTGCCCGCGCTCAGGGCGATGGCCGAGGCGCCGTCGTTATTGATGTAGCCTGCCATGGCGTACACGGTGGTGCGCTTGGACAGCCAGTAGTTGGCGCGGATTGCCATCAGGTCGGCGGATCGGTCGCTGTTCTTGAAGTCCAGTCGCGCCACTTGTGCGTCAATGGTCAGCAGGGGCGAGACGGCATACGAGACGCCAAAGTAGGGCAGGTTGCTGCGCGGGGTCAGCGCGCTGCCTTCGTTGTTGCGGCGCACGTAACCGCCGGCCACCTTGAGGTCGCCAAACTTGACGAAGCCGCCTACGTGGCTGCGCGAATCGGACTGGGCGCTGCTGGTGGGGCTGAATGCCGCTGCCGCGCCCGGACCGCCATTGTAGGTGTCGTAGGCGCCCACGATGCCCCAGTTGCCGCCGTCATACTTGAGCATGGCGGACCAGTTGCGGCAGGCCTTGCTGTCATTGCCCAGTTCGCCGCCGCAGTTGGTGGCGGTCGGGCCGCCGGCCGCCGAGGCGTCGCGCCCCAGGCTGTAGGTGGCGCCGACGCCGACGGCGCCGAAGGTGCCGCGATAGGCGACCGAGTTGTCATGGCGCGAGTTCGGCAGGTAACTGTCCAGCGAGCCGATCGAGAACTGCGAAGGACCGATCACGTCGCTTTCCGCGAAGGACGAGAACATCATGCTGTAGGTGCGGCCGACGGTGACCTGGCCCCAGTCGCCGGCCAGGCCGACCCAGGACTGGCGGCCGAACAGGCGGTTGCCCTGGCCCATGGCGCCGGTGTCGGGCGAGAAGCCGCTTTCCAGCGTGAACACGACTTTCAGGCCGCCGCCGATATCCTCGGCGCCGCGGAAGCCCAGGCGCGACGGCATGATGCCGCCGCTGCTGCTGGGCATGCGGGTGAGGCTGTCGCCGTTGGCATTGACGTTGGTGACGTGCTCGACCGCCACGTCCAGCGCGCCATACACCTGGACATTGGACTGGGCCTGGGCGGCCGGCATACTGGCGAACAGCATCCCCGCAGCGACGGCGACGTATTTCATCTTCATAGATATCTCCTTGTGGTTGGCGTTTGATACGCCGTTAAGTAAAACGACTACCGCTACAGATTCAGTCCATACAGTAGTGTTTGTTGAGATTGCCTAAGCGAAAAGCGGCTGTCAAGCACCATTTCCGGAATGGCACTAATTGCAGATTGAAAGAGGTAGAAATCAGCTACTCCCAG
>JABCYT010000038.1 GCA_013290035.1 Alphaproteobacteria bacterium | reverse complement strand
GGAATACTGCGATGACTGGGTGCAGATCCACGACTGGGCGCCGCTCCTGATGGAAGGGCGCGGCAAGGACGAGCCAGTCGCGGCGACCCGCATCGTCACCGGCACCGACGTCGACTACGGCGCGCTCACCCATCATCTCGTGCGCCATCTCGGCACTCAGCCGGGCTTCGCCGCGCACTACCGGCATCGCGTCGCCGACATCGTGCGTGAGCCGGATGGACGCTGGCGGCTGAGCGTCCAGGACATTGCGAACGGTGAAATCCTGGAAGTGACGGCGAAGTTCGTCTTCATCGGCGCCGGCGGCGGTGCGCTGCCGCTGCTGCAGAAGTCAGGCATTCCGGAAGCGCACGGCTACGGTGGCTTTCCGGTCAGCGGCCTGTGGCTCAGGTGCGACGACCCGAAGGTGGCCGACCGCCACCACGCCAAGGTCTACGGCAAGGCAGCAACCGGCTCGCCGCCTATGTCGGTGCCGCATCTCGATGCGCGCGTGATCGGCGGCAAACGCTCGGTGCTGTTCGGCCCCTATGCCGGCTTCTCGAGCAAGTTCCTGAAGCACGGCTCGCTGCTCGACCTGTTCGAGTCGATCCGGCCGGCCAACGTCGGGCCCATGCTTTCCGTGGCGCGCGACAATTTCGACCTCACGGAGTACCTGATCGAGCAGGTGCTTCAGTCCGAAAGCCACCGGCTGGCGGCGCTCGACGAGTATTATCCCAATGCCGACGCCGACGACTGGCGGCTGCAGGTCGCGGGCCAGCGCGTGCAGATCATCAAGCCGGACACCAGGCGCGGCGGATTGCTCGAATTCGGCACCGAGCTCGTCGCGGCGGCGGACCGCTCGCTCGTCGCTCTGCTCGGCGCGTCGCCCGGCGCCTCCACCGCCGCCTACATCGCCGTCAGCGTCCTGCAGAAATGCTTCCCGCAGGAGATCACGACGAACGCCTGGCTGTCGAAGCTGCGAGAAATCATCCCGTCATACGGCGTGTCCTTGATCGAGGATGCGGCATTCACAAGGCGTGTACGGGCCGAGACGGCCAGAGTTCTCGAGATCGAGAACGTCTGACAGGCCAATCGACGCCGCCATAACGCCACGCCGACGCGTCGAATCACGGGAGGTTTGAGACAGGAGCGGTGCAGTTCGGAAAGCGCACAGGCTGGCCGATTCGTGCGTCGTTCCTTCGCGCCCCCCTTCGGCGCACGACGCGCCCCCCGTTTGGGGGATCGCGTTAGCGTCGAGTCTGCCCCACCTCTTGGCGCGAGCAGGACGATCGCGAGGAGGACGAGCGCGAGCAGGACGATGGCGCCCGCCGAATTGAAGGAGCAATGACGTGGCAACGCGACCCCCATGCTTTGGGCTGCTCTCCCGGCGGCAGGTGCTGGTGGCTCTGCGGAAGGAGCTTGTGACAAGCACGTCCGCTTCTTTCGTCTCCGTAACCGCGGGCCTTTGCTTCGTCGCCGGTTCACATCCGGTGGCCGGTTAGGGCGACCATGGAGGGCAACTTCGAGCGGATCGTGAAGATCGCCCAAGTTGGCGGGTCGGTCGCGGGTCTCGCTCCGGCTGGGATTCAGCAAGGCCGCGATGTACGCCGCCCGGTCTCCGCGCAGATCATGCAACGCAAGGCGCCTCGCCCATCCACGGGCGTCGATCCGCCAAAGCCGCTCCTGGGGCCTTCCTGGATTCCCTGGATCTTTGCAGCGAAGACGACGGCCTCGGCGCTGCTCGCCCTGTGGATCGCTTTTGCCTTCAATCTCGACCAGCCGAAATGGACGCTGCTGACGGTCTTCATCGTCGCGCAGCCGCAGAGCGGGCTCGTCCTGGCAAAGAGCTTCTACCGGATCATCGGAACGCTGGTTGGCGCCGCCGGCGCGCTGCTCCTGGTCTCCCTCTTCGCCCAGGAGCGCGTGCTTTTTCTCGGCACACTCGCCGTCTGGATCGGGCTTTGCACCTTTGCTTCGAAACTGGCCAGGAACTTCGCGGCCTACGGCTTCGTGCTGGCCGGTTACACGGTGGCGATCATCGGCATTCCGGGCGCTCTCGACCCGGGGAATGCGTTCTTCATCGCCCAGGCGCGCGTCACCGAGATCTCGCTCGGGATCATGACGACCGCCGCGATCAGCCATCTCGTCCTGCCGACGTCGCTCGCTCAGTCCTTGCGTCGGGCCGTTGCCTCCAGCCGAACCGAGCTTGCCGACGCCGCAGTAGCGCTGCTCGGGGGCCGTGCTGCCGCCGCCTTGTGGACCAGGTTGCTTGGCCAGGTGATCGCGATCGAGAACCTGCGCGCTTCGGCGGTCTTCGAGGATCGCGACATCCGCGACCGCAGCGATGTCGTTCGGCGCCTCGGCGTGGCAATGCTGGGCGTCATTGATGTCGCGCAGCTCCTCGGTCGATCTGCTGATTGGCTGAAGGCATGTCCGGCCGTGCCCGTTCCGGACCTGAAAGGAGCCTTGAGAACAGCTGCAGACGCGATCGCCCTTTGGCGCGATGGCAAGCTTGATGCGGCGGGCTTGCGGCACTCCTTCGTCCGGGCGAGCGCCGATCTGCCCCTTGTTCGAGCGCTCTGTCGTGGGTCGTTGGCGCCGGACGAGGACGTTATCCGGGGCGCCGCTGCCATTGGCTACCTGCGCGACTTCTTCGGGGCATTGGCAGCCTTCGCCGAAGCGCACGACGCTTTTCTGTCACCGCAGCTCCAGCCGGTGCGGCCGGCGCGTTTCGCCGTCTCGAACGACGGCGCCGGCGCCGCCTGGGCGGGCGTTCGGGCAGCACTGGCGCTGCTTTTCGCGGGTACATTCTGGATTCTCGCCGATTGGCCGAGCGGCGTGACGGCGACCATCCTTGCGGCGGTGGCGACGGCGCGGTTGGCCACAATGGAAGGCGGCTCGGAGGCTGCGACGAAGGCGGCGTTTTTGTTCGCGCTGGCAACGGTCCCTGCCTTCATCGTGGTCGAGGTCGTGCTGGCGGACGCCTCGGGGTTCGAGATGTTTTGCCTGGTTGTCGCTCCAGTGCTGTTTTTCTGCGCCTGGCTGATGGCAAAGCCCAAGACGGCAGGGCTTGGGTTCCTTGCCGGTCTCTACTTTGCCAGCGTCGCCGCGTTTCAGGATCGCATGGCTTACGATCCTGTCGGTCTCATCGGTACCTCCCTGGCGGCGACGTTCGCCGTCGCGCTGACCGCGGTGCTGTTCGCCATCATTGCTCCCGATACGCCTGAAGCCGCGTGGCGCCGCTTCGTCAAGGCGATGCGCCGCGCGTTCGAGCGCATCGCCGGGCGGCCGCATGTCGGCCCGACCGAGTTCGTGACCAGCACCGTCGAGGCGCTTGACCAGCTGCGTCGGAGCCTGCCGCCCGATCGAGGGGAGGACGTTGCCGCCGTCGACTGCGGCTTTGCCCTGCTCGGTGCAGGACGTGAGCTGATCGGGGTGCGCGACCAGGGACGGTCGGGGCGGGCCGACGCCGGCATAGCCGATGACATCGCCTGCTTCCTCAGCCGCAACGACAGGCAGCCGCTCGATCGCGCGGTGAGCGCCGCGAGGGCGGCCTCGGTGAGGTGCCTGGCGGAGGTGCGCGACGACGGGCTGGGAGTCGCCGACGCACGGGCTGCCGCCCGGGAAATGTTTGCCTTCGCCGCCGTCGCCGATGAACTCGAGCGCTGTCGCGAGCTGCTGTTCGACCACAAATCGCAGGGAGCGCCGATCCATGCTGCGTGAGGTCCCGCTTTTCGGCGCGCTCGCGCCGTCGCTCCTCCTCTACTTCCTTGCCGCGCTCCTGGTGTTCGTCATCGTCGACCGGCTGGTCACGCGCCTCGGCTTCTATCGTTTGCTGTGGCATCCGTCGCTCGCCCGATTCGGGCTTTTCCTCTGCCTGTTCTCCGCTCTCGTGTTTTCGACCTGATCTCATGGTGCCGTGATGAGAAATATGATGAAGGCTCTGGCGCGCGTCGTCGCCACGCTGCTGATCGTCGCGGCCGGCGGCCTCGGGGCCTACGAACTGTGGAACTACTACATGCTCTCGCCGTGGACGCGCGACGCCAGGGTGCGCGCCGATGTCGTTACCATTGCGCCGGACGTCGCCGGGTTCGTGACCGACCTGCGGGTCCGGGACAATCAGGTGGTCCACAAGGGTGACGTCCTGTTTGTTGTCGATCGGGCACGCTACGAGCTGGCCGTCGCCACGGCCCAAGCCAATGTGGCGGGCCGCCACGCCGAGATGGTGATGCGGGAGAGCGACGCCAATCGACGCAAGAAGCTCACGAACCTCGCGATTTCTGACGAAAACAAGGAGGATTCCCAGCATGTGGCGGCGTCGGCGCTCGCGGCCTACCAGCAGGCCGTGGCGGATTTGTCGACCGCCAAGCTCAATCTCGAGCGAACCGTGGTCAGGGCTCCCGTCAATGGGTTCGTCACCAACCTCGGCCTGGTCGTCGGGCAATACGCCGCCGTCGGGACCCAGCTGCTGGCGCTGATCGACAGCGACTCCTATCGCGTCGAGGGTTACTTCGAAGAGACCAAGATGCCCAGCCTCAAGCCGGGCGTTCGGGTCGAGATCCATCTCATGAGCGGTGGACCCGCGTTGCAGGGCCATGTCGAGGGTATCAGCCGTGGCATTACCGATCGGGACAACCCGAACGGGCCGCAGCTTCTGGCGAATGTCACTCCGACCTTCGAGTGGGTGCGGCTCGCCCAGCGGATTCCCACGCGCATCCACATCGACAACGTTCCTGACGGAGTACTCGTCAGCTCTGGCATGACCTGTACCGTCGTCGTGACGGGGCAAAGTCGCGAATGGTGGATCGCATCGGTGGTCAGGGATCGCTTTCGCTGACCGGGAGACCTGCGATGGACGCCTCGATACTGACCGATTTGGCGCGCGATCCGCTCGTCCAGACGGGCGTGCTGGCAACCGCCGGCGCGCTCGTGACCCACGTGTTGCTCCGGCGCTACCCGGCGGGACGCCTGATCTTCCAGTTCGCCTTCTTCGCGGGCCTCACGGCGCTCCTGTATCATCACGACATCGTCCCCTATGTCATTGCGCCCGGCGATACACCGGCGTTCGAGCGCATTTTCCTGGCCTTGGCCAAGGTCATCTGGTGGGTCAATGCCGTCTGGGTGCTGACGAGCTTCACGCGCATCTTCCTGATCTTCGAAAGACGGCCGCACGAGAGCCGCCTGATGCAGGATGTCGTCGTCGGCGTGATCTATCTCGGCGGCGCCCTGTCGGTTCTCGCCTATGTCTTCGACGTCCCCGTCGGCACCCTGATCGCCACGTCCGGCGTGTTCGCCATCATCCTCGGCCTGGCCCTGCAGAACACGCTGGCCGACGTCTTCTCGGGCGTCGCCCTCAATATCAGCCGTGCCTACAAGGTCGGCGACTGGATCGTGCTGAGCGATGGCACCGAGGGACGCGTCATCGAGACCAATTGGCGTGCCACCAGCCTGCTCAACGGGGCCAACGACCTCGTCGTTCTGCCCAACAGCAACCTGGCCAAGGCGCAGGTCACCAATCTCAGCAGCCCCAACCGCAGCCATGGCGTGAACCTCAGGGTGCGCATGATGCCGACCATGACGCCGTCGGCGATCTCGGTGGTCATGCGCAACGTGCTGCTGAGCAGCAACTCCATCCTGTCGATACCCGAGCCGACCGTGGAGATAAAGTCGCTCGACGCGCAGGCGATCGAGTTCGAGCTGGCGTTCCGCGTTCGCGACTTCGCGTCGGTCTCGGCGGCCAGGAACGAGGTCCACGACCTGATCTATCGCCATGCCCGGGCAGCGGGGCTGGCGCTTGCCCAGCCCAAGGAAGCCGCGGGCGTCTCCGGCGGCCTATCGCAACCGGCGGCTCCCGCAGCGACCAAGGCCACCGCCCTGCGCTTGCTGGACGCCCTGCCGTTGCTCGCGTCCCTTACCGAGGCGGAGAAGCAGGCGCTGGCCGAGACGATGACGCGCAAGACCTATCGCAAGGGAGAAGTGCTGGTGGAAGAGGGCGGCAAGCTCAGTTCTCTGGTGATCATCCGCACCGGAGTCCTCGTGGTTGCCTGCCACAGCGAGGAAGGCGAACTCGAATTGCGTCGGTTGGCGCCGGGCGACTATTTCGGCGAAAGCGAGTTGTTGCCCGGCGCCTGCGAACTGGCGACGGTCCGCGCTCTGACCTTCACCGTCGTCTATGAAGTCGGCCAGGCCGCATTGGCCAAGCTGATGCAGGACAGGCCAAGCATCGCCGACGAGATCAAACAGACGCTGTCGCAGCGTGCCAAGGCAAGCGCGTCGGGTGCCACCGGTGATCAGGGTGTCGCCGATGCGCCGTCGATCTCTGCGTTGGTTTCGCGGATGCGCCGGATGTTTCTTGAAGGGCCGCCCGGCTCGGCGATGCGGTGACGAATCGGATCACGATCGGAGGGATCCAAGAGAATCCGACACCGTCCTGTTGTTTAATGAAAGGACGGACATGAACACTTCGGAACACCGTGGTGACTGCGATGCTGGCATCGGCGAGGTTGATACGACCTATTGTGTCCCTTGCCGCGCGACCAACTTTCGCTGCCCCTCTACGGGGCGCAAAAAGTCCGTGGTCGACAACGGGCATTTTCGGTCGCTATGGCGCCCGAAAATTCGATCTACGGCAGTGAGTGGGCAAAAGATTTACTTGACTTTCTTCCAAGTGAACCTTAAATTGGTGCTGTACCCCCTCAGGAGCATCAGCCATGACCGGTCCCGGATCGTCACTCATCCCGATTCCGCCGCTGTCTCACCCAAGGGGTGCAGTCCACTCCACCGGCGGGGCACTAGCGGGGTAGCGGAAATTGCGGAAAATAAATTTGACTGTGCCTTTGAATGTTTAGGGTCAAGTGGGAGACGGGCGGGGGCGGCGCGGAGCGCGCAATGATCGACCGATGACCGCGGGGTTACTTCTCCGTGATGGCCGCGAGATAGGCCACGACCAGCCGCACGATCTCGTCCTCGAAGGTGCGGCTCCTGAGGAACGGCTGCTCCTCCATGACGGCGTGGCGGATGGTGGCCATCAGGGCGCGCGACAGCACGAACACCTGCTCGGGCGAGAGGGCGGCGATCAGCGGCCGCGGACCGGGACCTGTCTGGGTGCGCGCTGCCGAGACGAAGGCTATGATCGGGTCCATCATCTCCATGCCGATTCCCTGCGCCAGGATCGCCTGCGTCACCGCCTTGCGCGCGCGGTGGCGGCCGCCGAAAGCGTTGACCGTCGCCTGCACCATGGCGCGCACGCGGCCCTCGACCGAGGGATCGCTCTCGCCCTGCAGCGCCCGGCCGATACTGGCCAGGCCGATCGTCATCTGCTGGCGGGCGAGCGCCAGCAGGATCTCGTTCTTGTCGGCGAAGTACTGGTAGAGCGTGCCGATGCTGACGCCTGCCCGCTCGGCCACCGCGTTGGTGGTAAAGGCCGCCAATCCGCCGGCTTCGAGAATCTGAGCCGTCGCCTCCAGAATCAGCGCCACGGTCTCGCCGGCACGCGCCTGGCGGGGGATTCGTCTTTTTATTTCAATGGCTTGCTTGCCCTTGACCATATCGGCGCGGCCCGCGCGAAAGCGAGTACAAAATCTGAGTAATGCTCATAATATCACATCGCTGGTTTCTCCCCAGCGAAAACGCCGAGGCCGCCATGGAAGAACTTTCCGCTCTCTATCTCTTCATCCTGCCGGTGGTGATGGCCGCCGCCGTGATCGAAGGCCTGTGGCTCTCGCGCACGCGCGCCGAGCGCTACGACTGGAAGGCCTGGGCGTGCTCGCTGGCCGATCTGGCCGGCCGCCGCCTCCTTGCCTTCATTCCCTATACGCTGGCCGCGCCGTGGCTCGGTTGGGTGTGGGCGCACCGGCTGTCGACGCAGTCGCTCGACAATCCCTGGTCGGTGCTGCTGCTCTTCGTCGGCCTGGAATTCTTCTACTACTGGTATCACCGCACCAGCCACACCTCGCGCTGGTTCTGGGCGGCGCACTCGGTGCACCATTCGCCCAATCAGCTCAACCTCGCCGCCGCCTACCGGCTGGGCTGGTTCGGCAAGTTCACCGGAACATCGCTGTTCTTCACGCCGCTGGTCTTCCTGGGCTTCACGCCGACCATCGTGCTGTCGGCCCTGTTCCTGAACCTGCTCTATCAGTTCTGGCTGCACGCCGACTGGATCCCGAGGCTCGGCTGGCTCGAATACGTGCTCAACACGCCGTCGAGCCACCGCGTCCATCACGCGCGCAATCCGCAATATCTCGACGCCAACTATGGCGGCGTGCTGATCGTGTTCGACCGCCTGTTCGGCACCTACATCGCCGAGCGCGACGACGTGCGCTGCGACTACGGCCTGATCTCGCATCCCAAGTCGTCGCACAATATCCTCGTCATCAACTTCGAGCCCTGGATCGGCCTGTTGAAGGACCTGCGCTCGGCGCGCTCGCCGCGCGAAGTCTGGATGTACCTGTTCGCCGCGCCGGGCTGGCGTCCCGACGGCGAAGGGCTGACGACGGCCGACATCCGCCGGCGCGCCGGCCTCGTTCCCGCCGGCTCTGCTCAAGCGGTCATGACTTAATCTCCCTTGAGCGCTCTCCTTCCCGCCGACAGATTGGGCGGGAAGGAGAACAGCCATGGCGAGAGACAAGGTCTGCGTCGTGATCGGCGCGGGCGATGCGACGGGCGGCGCCATCGCCCGCCGCTTCGCGCGCGAGGGCTATACCGCCGTGGTGACGCGGCGCACCGCCGACAAGCTGAAGCATCTGGTGGCCGAGATCACCAAGGCGGGCGGCAAGGTCCATCCTTTCGGCTCCGACGCGCGCGACGAGGAGCAGGTGATCAAGCTGTTCGGCGAGATCGAGACCGAGATCGGCGATATCGAGGTCTTCGTCTTCAATATCGGCGGCAACGTGCGCTTCGACATCCGCGACACCACGGCCCGCGTCTATCGCAAGGTCTGGGAGATGACGGCCTTCGCCGCCTTCCTGACGGCGCGCGAGGCGGCCAGGGCCATGGTGCCGCGTGGCCGCGGCACCATGCTGTTCACCGGCGCCACCGCCAGCCTGCGCGGCGGTCGCGGCTTCTCGGCTTTCGCCGGCGGCAAGCATGCCGTGCGGGCGCTGGCGCAATCCATGGCGCGCGAGCTCGGGCCGCAGAACATCCATGTCGGCCACGTCGTGATCGACGGCGCCATCGACACCGAATGGATCAAGGCCAATTTCCCCGAGCGCTACAACGCCGGCCCCGACGCGATCGTCAGCCCCGACGACATCGCCGAAGTCTACTGGCAGCTCCACCGCCAGAAGCGCTCGGCCTGGACGTTCGAGATGGACCTCAGGCCGTGGAAGGAGACCTGGTAGGTCGGGTCGGAACTCGGCCGGCGGCCCGTCGTTTAGTCTCGAACCATCGAGAGGTGAGCCATGACCGTCGATACCGTCGACACGACCAAGCTTTGGGACCTGATCAAGGACATCAGGTTCGCGATGTTCACCGCTCGTCACGATGACGGGCAGCTCCATTCGCGGCCGATGACCACCCAGAACGGGCCCAGCGAACGCGGCGGCGTGCTGTGGTTCTTCATGTCGCGCTCCGGCCGGCCGGTGGCCGATCTCGAGGAGCATCCCGAGGTCAACGTGACTTATTCCGACCCCGGCGAGGATGCCTACGTGTCGATTTCCGGCGCCGCCCGCGTGGTCGAGGATCTCGAGCGCAAGAAGGCGATGTGGAACACCTTCGCCAAGGCCTGGTTTCCGGGCGGCCCGACCGACCCGGACCTGGCGCTGGTGGCCGTTCTGATCGCCCAAGCCGAATACTGGGACGTGAAGTCCAACCACGCCGTCCAGCTCTTCAAGATGGCCAAGGCCGCCGTCACCCGCAACCCGCCCAAGGACATGGGCGAACATCGCCGGGTACGGATGTAGAAGGGATCGTGTAGCCGATCAGTGTCGGGGCGCCGTCGTGGGCGCACGCCACCGTCAGCGCTTCGGGGTGGTGGCCGCGCCGACGCCGGCGCCGACGGCACCGCCCACCAGGGCGCCCGGCAGGATGCCGATCGGCGTCAAGGCGCCGATCAGGGCGCCCGAGCCCGCGCCGATGCCGCCGCCGGTGACGGCGCGCTGGCCCCAGGTGTCGCCGCAGGCGACGGTGCCGAAGAGAACGGCGGCCAGGACAAGATATTTCGCCATGTGAAGATTCCCCGCTTGCTGTGACTTGCCATGGCAATACGAGATGACGGGCGCCATTCGCCGTGGCCAAACTGTGATTGCACCAAGGACCGAGGGAAAAGGCGTGGGCAACGACACGGAAGTCTGGCTGCTGTTTGCACCGTTCTGGATTCTGGGCATCGCCGCCTTGATCGGCAGCATCTGGCATATGGCCCATGCCGCGATCGTCACCCGCCGCGCGCAGGCGGCCGGCCATGTGCGGAAAGCGTCGTTGTTCTCCAAGCGCCTGGCGTGGCACGAGCTGACGGACGATGGCCGCCATCATCTCCGGCGCGGGCTGATCGCCTTCGCGGCCTTCGTGGCACTCTGTCTTCTGGGCATAGGTGTAGGGGCGGCTGTCGGGCTGCTGCTCAGCCGTTAGGCGAGCCGGCCACTATTCGGCCACCAGGGCCACGACCTCGTAGTCGCCACTTCCCGGCTTGGCGATCTGGACATCCTGGTCACACGCACTCAGCGCAATGCCCAGAATTCCCAATGACATCAATGCGATGCGCCACATGACGGCCTCCATCAATTGAAAAACGCCGGGTTGGCCGGCGGGGTTGCGGGAAAAAAGTGAGTTTCTTTGCCGTCAGCCCAGCCCGGCGACGGTGCGGCGGACCTTGTCCAGGAAGGCGCGGCGCGACCGGTCCGTGGAATGGTCCATGTCGTAGTGGGCCAGGTAGAAGGAGCGCACGGCCTTGGCGCACATCGGCTTCATGCCGCGCATCAGCACCTTGCGGCCGGCATCGCCCGCGAACAGGCGCACGATCCACCACGGCGAGCCATAGGTCGTGACGACGCCGAACAGCCGGATGTTGCCGAGCGCGGGAGCGAGGTGGTTGTCCTTGGCATCGTAGGTGAAAGCCACACCCGGCCCCCACACGCGATCGACCCAGCCCTTGAGCACCGCCGGCATGGAAAACCACCAGTGCGGGAAGCAGAGAATGAGGCCCTCGACCTCCTTCAGCGTCTTGGCATACGCGGCGAACGCGCTCCTGTCGTAGGACATGTCGACATAGGTGCGGCGTTCGTGCTCCGTCATCGCCGGCTGGAAACCCTCGCGATAGAGGTCGGTCGCCACGACCTCGTGGCCGTTCTGCTTCAGCGTCTCGACGATGGTCCGGAACAGCGCGTGGTTGTAGCTCTCGATCAGGGGATGGCAGTGGACGACCTGGATCAGCATGATGAAAAACAACGCAGTTGCCATCGCGGCTGTTCCGCGAACGTGACGGGCAAGTAGCGGCCGTGCTCCGCCGCCGACTGCTGCGCCGTCCCGTTGACGACGTTTGCGAGGACCAGCCCGCCGGCCTTATCGGCAGTGCGCCGAAACATTGCCGGAAGTGCGAAGAGATCGTGGCAGCGGGATGCAAGGGTTTCGCGCTATCGTGATTTGCCGTCGGCGATTTGGTCGGTGATCTGGTAACGGCCGCGCGCAATCCGCGTGGTCGTAAGGAAGCCGATGTCGACCGATGCCAGCCAATCCGCGGCCCTGCTGTCTGTCGCGCACGCCGTGCCACCTCACCGCATGCTGCAATCCGATGCCGCGGCGGCCGCGCGCCGCATCTTCGCCCATCGCTATGCCGCCTTCGAGCGCATGGCGCCGGTGTTCGAGACCGCGGGCATTCGCACGCGCCACACGGTGAAGCCGATCGACTGGTACCTGACGGATCTCGGCTGGCCGGAACGCAACGCCGCCTACCTGGAGGGCGCGCAGGCCCTCTTCATCGATGCGGCGAGCCGCGCGCTCGCCAACGCCGGCTGCGAAGCGCGCGATGTCGACACCATCGTCACCGTGTCCTCGACCGGCATCGCCACGCCCAGCCTCGAGGCGCGGGCGGCGGGCGTCATGGGTTTTCGCGCCGACGTCGAGCGCGTACCGGTGTTCGGCCTGGGCTGCGCCGGCGGCGTGTCGGGGCTCGCCATCGCCAGCCGCCTGGCGCGCGCCCGGCCAGGCTCGACGGTGCTTCTGGTGACGATCGAGATCTGCACTGCGGCCTTCCGCATGGACCAGCTTTCCGCCGCCAACATG
>JABCYT010000037.1 GCA_013290035.1 Alphaproteobacteria bacterium | reverse complement strand
TCGGGCGGCGAGCAATCCAACAACATGTCGCGCGGCGGCCGCGGCCTGCCGCCGGAACTGATCGAGCGAATCCGCAAGCAATACGGCTTCGACAAGCCGATCGGCGAGCGCTTCCTCCAGATGATGCGCGGCTATCTGGTATTCGACCTCGGCGAGAGCTTCTTCCGCAACGCCCGCGTCGCCGACCTGGTGATCTCCAAGATGCCGGTGTCGATATCGCTCGGCCTGTGGACCACGCTGCTTGTCTATCTGATCTCGATCCCGCTCGGCATCGCCAAGGCGGTGCGCGATGGCTCGCGCTTCGACGTCGCCTCGTCGTCGATCGTCATCATCGGCAACGCCATTCCCGGCTTCCTGTTCGCGCTGTTGCTGGTCGTGCTGTTCGCCGGCGGCAGCTTCTGGAAGATCTTCCCGCTGCGCGGCATCGTCTCCGACGACTGGCGAAGTCTGTCGTGGGGCGCCCTGATCGCCGACTATGCCTGGCACATGGTCCTGCCGATCACGGCCATGGTGATCGGCGGCTTCGCCACGCTCACCATGCTGACCAAGAACTCCTTCCTCGAGGAGATCGGCAAGCAGTACGTGCTGACCGCCCGGGCCAAGGGCCTGATGGAATGGCGCGTCCTCTACGGCCACGTCTTCCGCAACGCCATGCTGATCGTCATCGCCGGTTTCCCGGCCGCCTTCATCGGCGTGCTGTTCAGCGGCTCGCTGCTGATCGAGGTGATCTTCTCTCTCGATGGCATGGGCCTGCTGGGCTTCGAAGCCGCCCTCGGGCGCGACTATCCCGTGATGTTCGGCACGCTCTGGACGCTGGGCCTGCTCGGCCTGCTGGTCGGGCTGATCGGCGACCTCATGTACATGGTGGTCGATCCGCGTATCGATTTCGAGGCGCGGGGCGCTTGATGCGGCTCTCGCCCATAACGCGACGCCGCTTCCAGAGGTTCTTCGCCAATCGGCGCGGTACCTCGTCGCTCGTGGTGTTCGCGGCGCTGTTCTTCGTCAGCCTGTTCGCCGAGGTGATCGCCAACGACCGGCCGATCCTGGTGCGTTACGACGGCGCCTTCTACTTCCCGATCTTCAAAGTCTACCCCGAGACGACCTTCGGCGGCGAATTCGCCACCGAGGCGGACTACAAGGATCCCGAGGTCGCCCAGCTGATCAACGCCAAGGGCTGGATGCTGTGGCCGGCGATCCCCTACAGCTACGACACCATCGCCAAGGACCTCGGCCAGCCGGCGCCCTCGCCGCCCAGCTGGCGCCACCTGCTCGGCACCGACGATCAGGCGCGCGACGTGCTGGGCCGTCTCGTCTACAGTTTCCGCATCTCGGTGTTGTTCGGCTTCCTGTTGACCATCCTGGGATCGCTGCTCGGCATCATCGCCGGCGCCGTGCAGGGCTACTTCGGCGGCCTGACCGACCTCCTCTTCCAGCGCTTTCTCGAGATCTGGTCGAGCATGCCTGTCCTCTACCTGCTGATCATCATGGCGAGCTTCATCGAGCCGGGATTCTGGTCGCTGCTCGGCATCATGCTCCTGTTCGGCTGGATGGGGCTGGTCGGCCTGGTGCGCGCCGAGTTTCTGCGCGGGCGTAATTTCGACTATGTGCGGGCGGCACGGGCCATGGGCATGCTGGACGTGCGCATCATGTTCCGGCACATCCTTCCCAACGCCATGACAACGAGCCTCACCTATCTGCCGTTCATCCTGGCCGGTTCGGTCACGACCCTGACGGCGCTCGACTTCCTGGGGTTCGGGCTGCCGCCGGGTTCGCCGTCCCTGGGCGAGCTGCTGCTGCAGGGCAAGAACAACCTCACCGCGCCGTGGCTCGCCTTCACCGGCTTCGCCGTCCTGGCGCTGATGATGTCGCTCCTGGTGTTCATCGGCGAGGCGGTCCGCGACGCCTTCGATCCACGCAAGGTGCTCGCATGAGCGCAGAGCCGCTCCTCGACGTCCGCGATCTCTCGGTGACGTTCGGCACCGGCGACAGCGCCGTGCGGGCGGTGCGCGGCGTCAGCTTCGGCATCGAGCGCGGCGGGACCCTGGCGCTGGTGGGCGAATCGGGCTCGGGCAAGTCGGTGACGGCGCTGTCGGTCCTGCAGCTGCTGCCCTATCCCAATGCCAGCCATCCCACCGGCAGCATAAAATTCCAGGGACGCGACCTGGTCGGCGCGCCGGCGCGCGAGCTGCTGGCGGTGCGCGGCAACCGCGTGTCGATGATCTTCCAGGAGCCGATGACCTCGCTCAATCCGCTGCACACGATCGAGCGGCAGGTCAACGAGGTGCTGATCCTGCACAAGGGCCTCGCGCGCGACGCCGCGCGCAGGCGCACGCTCGAGCTGCTCGAGCAGGTCGGCATCCCCGAGGCCGCGACTCGGCTCGACGCCTACCCGCACCAGCTTTCGGGCGGCCAGCGCCAGCGGGTGATGATCGCCATGGCGTTGGCCAACGAGCCCGACCTCTTGATCGCCGACGAGCCGACGACGGCGCTCGATGTCACCATCCAGGCGCAGATCCTGAAGCTCCTGAAGACCCTGCAGGCGCGCTACGGCATGGCGCTGCTGTTCATCACCCACGACCTCGGCATCGTGCGCAAAATGGCCGACCGGGTCTGCGTGATGACCCAGGGCCGCATCGTCGAGCAGGGTCCCGTCGCCGACGTCTTCGACCATCCGCAGCATTCCTACACCCAGCATCTGCTGTCGGCCGAACCCAAGGGCCGGCCGGCGCCGACCGATCCCGCCGCGCCGGAAATCCTGCGCCTCGACGATGTGAAGGTGCACTTCCCCATCAAGCGCGGCCTGCTGCGCCGCACGGTGGGCTACGTGAAGGCGGTCGACGGCGTGAGCCTCGCCTTGCGCGAGGGCCACACGATCGGCCTGGTAGGCGAGTCAGGCTCGGGCAAGACCACGCTCGGCCTCGCTTTGCTGCGGCTCGAGAGCAGCCAGGGTGGCATAAGGTTCGACGCGCAGGACCTGCAGAAGCTCAGCCAGCGCGAACTCAGGCCGCTGCGCCGGCAGATGCAGATCGTCTTCCAGGATCCGTTCAGCTCGCTCAGCCCGCGTATGTCGGTCGGCGAGATCGTGGGCGAAGGCCTGGAAGTCCACCGCATCGGCAGCGAGGCCGAGCGCAGCCGCATGATCGACCAGGCGCTGCACGAAGTCGGCCTCGAACCGTCGGCGCGCGAGCGCTACCCGCACGAATTCTCGGGCGGCCAGCGCCAGCGCATTGCCATCGCCCGCGCTTTGGTGCTGAAGCCGCGCTTCATCGTGCTCGACGAGCCGACCTCGGCGCTCGACATGAGCGTGCAGGCGCAGATCGTCGACCTGCTGCGCGACCTGCAGATCCGCCACAAGCTCGCCTATCTGTTCATCAGCCACGACCTGAAAGTCGTGCGCGCGCTGGCCGACGAAGTGGTCGTGCTGCGCCACGGCAAGGTCGTCGAGCGCGGCTCGGCCCGGCAGGTCTTCGACCAGCCGCAGACGCCCTATACGCAGGCGCTGATCGCGGCGGCCTTCAATCTCGAGGCGATCGGCGCCGACCGAAGCGTCGTCGCGACCTGAAAACGCAAGATTAGGACGGGGGACGAATGGCGGGCGCTATCGCCTATATCAGCCGCGACACTGACGGCGTGCTGTGGAAGAAGGTTCTGGAGGCGGGTCTCGGCCCCGTCGATTTTCGCCGGCTCGATGCGCTGGGCGACAAGACCGACATCGAGGTCGCGTTGGCCTGGAAGCCGGCATCCGGCTTGCTCGCGTCCTTTCCCAACCTCAAGCTGATCGTCTCGCTGGGCATGGGCGTCGATCACCTGCTGTCCGACGACAAGCTGCCCGACGTGCCGATCACGCGCATCATGGATGACGGCCTGATCGGCCAGATGAGCGAGTACGCGCTCTACTGGGCGTTGCGGCATCATCGCGACATCGACAAGTACGCCGCGAGCCAGCGAGCCCGGACGTGGAAGGTCGAGGACTTCGTCGACACCATCCATCGCCGCATCGGCATCCTGGGGCTGGGCACGATCGGCCAGGACACGGCGAAGAAATTCGCCGCCCTCGGCTTTCCGACGGCGGGCTGGAGCCGTACGGCCAAGAGCCTGCCCGGCGTCGAGACGTTTCACGGCCGGGACGGCTTCAGGCGCCTGCTGGCCGGGAGCGACATCCTGGTCAACGTGCTACCGCTCACGCGCGAGACGCGCGGCATCCTGGATGCCAAGGCCTTCGCCGCGCTGCCCAAGGGCGCCTATTTCATCAACATGGCGCGCGGCGGGCATGTGGTGGACGAGGCGCTGCTGGCGGCGCTCGACTCCGGCCAGTTGAGCGGCGCGGTGCTTGACGTGTTCAACACCGAACCGTTGCCGGCCGATCATCCCTACTGGACGCATCCCAAGGTGCATGTGACGCCGCACATTGCCGGCGCCACCAACCCGCGCACGGCATCGCCCGGCGTGATCGAGAACATCAAGCGCCTGCGCCGCGGCGGCGAGCTGATGCATCGCATCGATCCGAAGGCGGGGTACTGATCTTTGGACCGCGGGCGTCTCGCCCGCTCATGATGCGGGCGGGACGCCCGCGGTCCCCTTGATCCGCTTCTCGATCGTGGTGAAGATCGCGCGCGCCGCCTGGGCCTCGCCGCCTTCGGGGCGGCCGGGGCGGCTCACGTTGTTCCAGGCCATCATGTCGAAATGTGCCCATGGCACGTCGTCGGGCACGAACTCCTTGAGGTAGAGCGCTGCGGTGATGGCGCCGCCGAACGGCGCGCTGGGCGCGTTGTTGATGTCGGCCACCTTGCTGTCGAGCAGGCGGCGGTAGCCGGCGAACAGCGGCAGCCGCCACACCGGCTCGGCGACTTCGGTGCCGGTGGCCAGAAGCTCGTTGGCCAGGAGATCGTCGTTGCAGAACAGCGCCGGCAGGTCGGTGCCCAGCGCCACCCTCGCCGCGCCGGTCAGCGTGGCGCAATCGACCATAATGGTCGGCTTCTCCGAGGCGCCCTCGTGCAGAGCATCGCATAGGATCAGGCGGCCTTCGGCGTCGGTGTTGCCGATCTCGACCGTGATGCCCTTGCGCGTCGGCACTACATCGAGCGGCCGGAAGGCGTTGCCCGACACGCTGTTCTCGACCGCCGGCACCAGCAGACGCAGGCGCACCGGCAGCCGGGTCGCCATCACCATGGCGGCGACGGCCATCATGGTCGCGGCCCCCGCCATGTCCTTCTTCATGTTCAACATGCCGGTCGCCGGTTTGAGATCGAGGCCGCCGGTGTCAAAGCACACGCCCTTGCCGACCAGGGTGACCTTGGGATCGCTCTCGCGGCCCCAGCTGAGATCGATCAGCCGCGGCGCGCGGCTGCTGGCGCGGCCGACGGCATGCACCATGGGATAGTTCTGCTTCAAGAGATCGTCGCCCACGATCACCTTGACCTTGGCCTTGTGCGCCTTGCCGAGCGCCTGGGCCGCTGCCGCGAGCTCGGCCGGTCCCATGTCGGACGATGGCGTGGTGATGAGGTCGCGGGCCATGAAAATCGACTCGATGATCGCCGTGGCGCGCGCCTTGTCGGCGCCCTGCGGCCAGATGATCCGGGCGCCGGCCTTGCCCTTCTTCGAGCGGTAGCGCTCGAAGCGCCAGGTGCCGAGGCCGATGGCGACGGCGGCATCGGTCGGCGAGACCGGCGCGGTGTCCGAGGCCAACCTCCAGGTGCCGCTTGGCAATTTGGTCGCGAGCGCGCCGAAATCCCACAGGGTCGGCTTGGCTGACAGCACAAGGACTGCACCGGATGCCTTGCCGTCGCGGCCGGGCAGCAGCACGAGATCGCCGGCATTTCCGGCCACGCCGGAGGATTCGATCCAGCCGCGCCGCGCCGCGCTCTGCTCGCGCAGCCAGGCGCGCCATTTCGGTTGGCCGACAAACTGCACGGGCAGGGAAGTAGAAGAACGGTCGACGAAGGACAGCGACATGGACATGCTCACCAAACTGTAGTGCAAGGGTTAAGATTGCCGGCCAAAGTAAGCAGCTGGCAAGCGATGTGACAATTCCGGGGAGGATGCATGGCCGACTTCACCCTCGTGATCGGCAACAAGAACTACTCGTCGTGGTCGCTGCGCGGCTGGCTGATGGCCAGGATCGCCGGCATCGAGTTCGAGGAGCTCGTGATCCCCCTCGACCTGCCGGAAACGCAGCCCGCGATCCGCAAGCACTCGCCTTCCGGCCGCCTGCCGGTGCTGCTGCATCGCGGGCTCGCCATCTGGGAGTCGCTGGCGATCGGCGAATACCTCAATGACCTGAAGCCCGAGGCGGGTCTGTGGCCGGCGGCCGCGGCGGCGCGCGCCCATGCCCGATCGATCTCGTGCGAGATCCTCGCGGGCTTCGCCGAGCTGCGCGCCAACATGCCGATGAACATCCGCGCCTCCTATCCCGGCAAGGGCATGACCTCGGCGGTGCGGGCCGACATTTCGCGCATCACCGGCCTGTGGCGCGACTGCCGCAAGCGTTTCGCCGGCGCCGCCCCCAAGGACGAGGGCTTCCTGTTCGGCGGCTTCAGCGCCGCCGATGCCATGTATGCCCCGGTAGTCACGCGGCTGCGCACTTACGGGGTGGCGGTGGATTCCGACACCGACGCCTACTGCAAGGCCGTGCTCGCCTGGCCGGCGATGAAGGAATGGATCGACGCCGCCAAGAACGAGCCTTGGCTGATCCAGGCCTACGAGCTGCCGTAGGACGCTGCTCGCCAGCGCTAAAAGCTCGCCTTGTCGGAGAGCACCTTCAGGAAGGTGGTGAGGTCGGGGTGGGCGCCGGTGCGCTCGCAATAGGCGGTAAACTCGGCGGGCGAGATATCGACCATCTTCACGACATGCCGGCGGGCCTTCCAGTCGGCCATCTTCTTGGCTTCGCGAAAGTGCCATTCCTCGTAGGTGCAGGACGGGTAATGCTTCACGACCCGCTGGAAGGCTTCATGGTCCACCGCGGACCGGACTCGTGCAAAATACTGAATCGCCATCGTGTTATTCCCTGACTGCCAATGTCCCGGCCGGGAGCGTTTTAGACCGGGGCGTCGTGGCCTGCCAGTCGCATCCGCCGCCAGGCATTGCCGATCAGCCGATGGCCGTTACGCATCAGGACCGGATCGAGCACGATCGTGCCGCCCGGCCCCGCCAGGACGAGGCGTTCGAGGGTGAACAGGGTGCGGTACCGTGCGCCAAGTCTGAGCATCTCGACCTGCTCGATCGAAAGCGTCGGCCAGGGGAAAATCTGCACGCCGACGGCAATACCGGCGGCATCGACGCCGATCGCGGTGCCGGCGGGCGCCATTCCCGCGAGGCGCCGCGGCAGGTCGGCTTGCCAGCTCCGCGCCCGCCGCCAGACCATGAGGGCGAAGACGAGCCCAAGGGCACCGACGGCGACGACCGCCGCGGTAAAGACGACCGGCAGGTCGGCCGGTTCGGCCATCGAGGCAATGATGGCGGCAAGGATGGCGATCACGCCCCAGAAGATCATGAGCACCAGCCTGATCTGGCCGATCCGCGCCCGGCTTGCCTCGTCGGTCGGAAGCACCACGCCCTGCACGGACTCTTCGGCGCTGAACTGCCGGACATCCTTCTCCTCAGCCGGCGAAAGCGGATCGTGGACGTTTCCGGCGATCAGGACGCGCATCGAAGCTCTCCAAGCATCGACGACCCTAACCCTTCTCGAAAAGGGCCGCCAACTTGTTCAAGGATTGCCGCGTGCCCGCTTCATTGTCTTCCGGCCGGATGCCGGACGGCAGGTCATGGCAAAGGATCGTGATGTCGGTGCCGCCGTCGGCATCGGCGAGGCGCGTGGTCATTGTCATCTCGCCCGCGAATTCCGAAGCGCGCGACTCGAACTCGATCGCCTCCACGATCTTCTCGTCGGGCACCAGTTCGACGAACCGGCCCTGGAAAGTGTCGGTGTCCTGAGAGGTCTTGCCGCCCGGCGATTGCGTCGGGTCGCGGTAGGCGAGCGACATCCGATAGAAGCCGCCTTCGCGCGCCTCGAAGGCATGCACCCGGGCCGTCATGTTGTCCGGCACGCGCCACCTGGCCAGGGCGTCCGCATCGAGGCAGGCTTCATAGACGGCGCGGCGCGGTGCCTTGATGATCCGCGAGACCTTTGTGCTCACGCTCATGGGGACCGCGGGCCTCCGGTCCGCTCATGATCATGAGCGGACCGGAAGACCATGAATCAATTCAGGCCGTAGAGCCGCGCCACGTTGTCGTGGACGATCTTCTTCTGCACGCCGTCGGAGAAGCTGGCGAGATTCTGGGTCAAGGTCTCGCGCGACTTCGGCCAGATGCAATCGGGGTGCGGATAGTCGGCGCCCCAGATGATGTTGTCCTCGCCAATCAGCGGCACGATCGGCTCGAGGTACTTGTCCTGCTGGTAGGTGACGTAGCCCTGGCGGCGGAAATAGTCGCTGGGCTTCATCTTGAAGCCCAGGCTGCGGGCGCGGTCGTGGTACTCGGTGTCGAGGCGGTCGAACACGTAGGGCAGCCAGGTCACGCCCGATTCGCCCAGCACGAAGTTGAACTCCGGGTATTTCTCGCAGGCGCCCGAGGCGAGCAGCGAGACCAGCACCTCCATCGTGTCGAGCTGGAACAGGGCCGAGCGCACCAGCCTGTGCTGGGTGTTGTATTCCTTCTCCATCTCGGGCGTGTCGGGTGCGCGCACCGCCTTGAAGCCGGTCGAATGAAACGAGATCGGGAACTTGCACTCTGCCGCCGCCTCCCACAGCGCGTACCAGCCGTGATGATAGAGCGGCAGGCTCATGCGCTTGAAGGCGAGGTCGCCGCCCTTCAGTCCCATCTTGGCGCAGCGGCGCACCTCGGCCGCGGCAGCCACCGGATCGGTGTTGGGAATGATGGCGAGCGGAAACACGCGGTTGGGATCGGAACGCTTGGCGAAGTCGGCCGCCCAATCGTTGTAGCGCGCGTTGACCCAGACGCGGAGATCAGCGGCGTCGATCAGGTCGTTGACCATCAGGCAGCCGTAGATGATCTCCTTCTCGAGCCCGTCGCGGTCGAGGTCGGCCAGGCGCAGTTCCGGCGTGGTCGGCCGCGGCTTGGCGCCCGGGAAGCTGTCCCATTCGAAGCCGTCGTCCTTCATCTCGTCGATATGGCCGAACGCGCCCTTGGTATAGGGCAGGAAGCCCGGGCCGACGCCGTTCCACATGCCGCGGTCCTTGTCGTCGACGAACCAGTGCTGCCCGTCGTTGCGCTCCTCGACCCGCGGCGCGTTCTGCTTCCACTTGGCGGGCACCTGCGACGACCACAGATCGGCGGGGCAATAGGTGAGGTCGATGTGATTGTCGCCGGAAATGAGCTTGTGTTGCATGGCACGGTCCCTCGGTCGGCAAGACATTGCTGGGCTTGGCACGGGCAACCCGTATCGTACGGTCGGCCCACGGTCCGCGCCATAAAGGTTTTCCGCCCAGCGGGGTGTCGAGACGACAAAGGCGAGCCACCCGTCGAGTGCCGCTGAGCGGGCGGTCGAGGTTGGCGGTCCCCACCGCCCGGGCTACCGTTCCCATCAAGATCACCCTGCGACCGAGGCATCGGAGCGCAACGACAGGAGATCGCCATGGGACTGAAAACGCCGCAGCACTACGTCGAGAGCCTGCGCGACGGGCGGGTCACCTACTGGGACGGCGAGCGCATCGACGACATCACCACCCACCCGCGCTTCCGGGTGCCGATCGCGCTGACCGCGGTCGACTACGAATACGATGCGGCGGACTACGGCGCGCTGCGGCGCTACCGCACCGAGGACGGCGGGGAGGCGCATCGCATCTACCAGGTGCCGACCAGCGAGGCCGACCTCGCGACCCGGGTCGAGCTCCTGCAGCACACCTCGATCGGCACGGCGGTGTCGGGTGTCTACATGGCGCTGATGAGCGTCAAGGACGACGTCGCCCAGGTCAATCCCGCGTGCGCGACCAACATCGAGCGCATGTACCGCTATTGCCGCGACAACGACCTGCGCGCGGCCGAGGTCATCACTGACCCCAAGGGCGACCGCAAGCGCCGCGCCCACGAGCAGGACGACCCGGACCTCTATGTCAGGATTGTCGACCGCAACGCGGACGGCATCGTCGTGCGCGGCGCCAAGCTGCACATCACCGCGGCGTCGCTGGTCCATGAGCTGGTGGTGATGCCGACCAAGGGCATGCGCCAGGACGAGAAGGACTACGCCGTCTCGTTCTCGATCCCGGTCAACACCAAGGGCGTCAGCATCATCAACCGCAGCTTCGCGCCGGCGGCGCTGAACGAATTCGACTATCCGGCGAGCGCCCATCACAGCATGCCGGAAGGCTTCGTCGTGTTCGACGACGTGCTGGTGCCGTGGGACCGCGTCTTCCTGGCCGGCGAAGTGCAGCTCGCCAGCCGCCTGGCGCAATCGCTCGGCCTGTGGGAGCGCACCGGCGGCGTGATCGAGGCGGTGCGCCTGTCGGAGCTGTTCGTCGGCCTGGCCCAGCTCGTCTCCGAGCACCAGGGCAAGGAGCGCGACCCGGTGGTGATGAACACCATCGCCGAGCTCATTACCTACGCCGAGATGCTGCGCATGAGCCTGGACTATGCCTGCCGGCACTTCGAGCAGGCGCCCTCCGGCATGGTGTTCCCCAACGTGCTGGCGATCAACGCGGCGAAATACTTTTACGCCGCCAACTTCCACCAGACCGTGCGCCATCTGCACGATCTCAGCGGCGGGCTGGTCCTCACCCTGCCGCTGGAGGCCGACCTCCGCCATCCCGAGGCCGGCCCGTACATCCGCAAGTACCTGCACACCAAGCCGGACGTCGATGTCGAGGACCGCATGCGGGTCTACAATTTGATCCGCGACCTCACCGCCGACGCCTATGGCGGCTGGCAGTTCGTGGTGGCGCTGCAGGCCGGCGGCGGGCTCAGCGCGCAACGCATCATGATGAACCGCACCTACGATCTGGCGCGCGCCAAGCAACGGGCGCTGGCGGCAGCCGGGGTGAAGCCCAGGGCCGCCGCCAAGCGACAGGCTGCCGAGTAGCTCTCGATTGGAAAGGACCATCGTGACCCTGCCGCTCGAAGGAGTTCGCGTCATCGAAGTGGGCCAGGCCCTGGCCGGTCCCCTCGCCGGTGTGTTGCTGGCCGACATGGGCGCCGACGTCATCAAGATCGAAAAGCCCGACGGCGGCGACGACGCCCGCATCTGGGGGCCGCCGTTCGGGCCGGACGGCGTGACCTCGCTCTACTTCTACAGCCAGAACCGCAACAAGCGCTCAGTCACGCTGGACCTCAAGGCGGCCGGCGATGTCGAGAAGCTGAACCGACTGTGCGAGACCGCCGACATCCTGATCCAGAACCTGCGGCCCGGCGTGGTCGACGAGATCGGCATCGGCCCCGAGACGATGCTGAAGCGCCATCCGCGGCTGATTTACTGCTCGATCTGGGCGTTCGGCTACCAGGGCCCGATGCGGCTGAAGCCGGGCTTCGATCCGCTGCTACAGGCCTATGGCGCGATGATGACCGTGACCGGCCGGGCGGAGGATCCGCCGACCTTCTGCGGCGCCTCGATCAACGACAAGGCGACCGGCATGTTCTGCACCATCGGCGCGCTGGCTGCGTTGCGGATGCGCGACAAGACGGGCAAGGGCTGCCTGGTCGACACCTCGCTGTTCGACTCGGCGGTGCATTGGGTCGAGGGCGGGATCAACAATTACCTGGCCGACGGTACGGTGCCGAAGCGGCACGGCACCGGCGGCGCGGTCATCGTGCCCTACCAGCTGTTCGACACGGCCGACCGGCCGGTCTGCCTGGCGCCCGGCAACGACCGGCTGTGGGCGCGCTGCGCCGAGGTGCTGGGTCATCCCGAATGGGCCACCGATCCGCGCTACGCCAAGAGCGCGGCGCGGGTGCAGAACAAGGAGGCGCTTCTGCCAATGATCGCCGCTGCGATGCGCGGCAAGACGCGCGCCCAGTGGCTCGAGGCTTTCGAGAAGGCGGGCGTGCCGTGCAGCCCGGTGAACGACATCGCCGAACTCGCCGCGACCCCGCAGCTCGCAGCCGTCGACCTGGTGCATCCGCTGCCGGGCGGCGGGCCCAAGGTGGTGGGGTTGCCGATATCGTTCGACCGCCAGCGGCCGCATTCGGCCCGGCCGTCGCCGAAGCTGGGCGAGCATACGGATGAGGTGTTGAGTCTTCTTCGAGGTGACGTCAGCAGGTGAGTCCATTCCCTCAGGGCCCTCTCCGCTGCGAAGTGTTCG
>JABCYT010000036.1 GCA_013290035.1 Alphaproteobacteria bacterium | reverse complement strand
GTGGTCCAATCTGTGGCGCTCCGGCGGAATCGGCGTGCTGCTGCTGCTCGGCGTCAACTGGCTGCTCGCTCGCTGGCTGTTCGAGCCGATCCGGCATTACCTCGAAGGCCGCGCGTCCTTCGAAAGCGCCGAGCGCCGCCTGACCCAGCTTCCCCTGCTCACCGCCCGCGGCGTCGCGGTCCTGGCTTTCGTGGTGGCGGCGTTCCGGCTGTCGACTCCCTTCTGGGTCGATTCCACCGTCCTCCTGCTGTCCAAGCCGACGATCGCCGACTTCATCACGACCTGCATCGTGCTGACGGTCTTCTATTTCACCTACACCTACTTCGTCGTCAGCGACTACCTGATGGGGCTCTGCGACTTCATCTTCCGCCATTACGGCCGCAACCTCAGCCTGTTCTTCGGCCGCTACACGCTGAAGCTCGTGGTGGCGGCGCTGGCGATCTCAATCGTTCCACTGGCGGCGATCGTCGTCGACCTGTTCTCCTATGACGGCGCGCGCCTGCAGGAAGAGATCCTGGTGGATGTGAGCGCAGCGGTTCTCGGCGTGGCGATCTCCGCCTTTTTCATCGGCCGCTCGCTGCTGCGCCCGTTCGGCACGCTGTCGCGCGCCATGACGGAGGTCGCCGGGGGCAAGCTCGACATCCAGGTGCCTGTCACCTCCAACGACGAGGTCGGCGAGCTGACCGGACAGTTCAACAGGATGGTGCAGGACCTGCGCGAGCGCGTGCAGATCCGCGAGACGTTCGGCCGTTATGTCGACGAAAGCGTGGCCTCGACCATCCTGCGCCGCCAGGGCGAAGGCACATTGGCCGGCGAGACCGGCGAGGCCACCATCCTGTTTACCGACATTGCGGGCTTCACCACCATCGCCGAATACCTGGCGCCGCACGAGCTGGTGGCGGTGCTGAACGACTACCTCGAGACCGTGCTGGCGCCGATCCGCGCCCATGGCGGCGTCGTCAACACCTTCATCGGCGACGGCCTGTTCGCCTCGTTCAACATGCCGCTCGCCTGCGAGGAACATGCCGTCGCCGCGGTGCGGGCGGCCATCGACATCCAGCGCGCCGTCACCGGCCGCACCTTCGGCGACCAGGACGTGGCGCTCGATACCAGGATCGGCATCAGCACCGGCAACGTGATCGGCGGCTCGGTCGGCGCCGGCCAGCGGCTGAGCTACACCCTGCTGGGCGACACCGTGAATCTCGCGGCGCGGCTGGAAGAGTTGAACAAGCAATACACCACGCGCATTCTGGTCTCGGAGAGCACGCGCGAGGCCTGCGGCGATCGTTTTGTCTTTCACGGACTCGGCAGCGTCACCGTGCGCGGCCGCAGCGATGCCGTGGCGATCTTCAGCGTCGACCCCAACGACCAAGGAACGAGTTCATGAACGCCTCCGGATTGTCGTCCGACCAGTTGACGCTGCAGGCCCGCGCCCGTGAGCTGGCGGCCGGTCCCGTGACCAAGAGGGCGGCCGAGGTCGACCGCAGCGAGCAGTACCCGTGGGACAATGTCGAATTGCTGAAGGACGCCAAGCTGATCGGCATGACGATCCCCCAGCAGTATGGCGGCCAGGGCAAGGGCTGGCTCGACGCGGTGCTCGCCATCGAGGCGCTGTCGGCCGCCTGCGCCGTCACCGGCCGCATCGCCGTCGAGACCAACATGGGCGCGATCAGCGCGGTCATGGCCTACGGCTCGGAAGAGCAGAAGAAGATGGCGGCCGACATGGTGCTGGCCGGCGACAAGCCCGCCATCTGCATCACCGAACCGGACGCCGGCTCGGACGCCAACGGCATGACCACGCGCGCCGACAAGAAGGGCAACCGTTATGTCGTGAACGGCCGCAAGCACTGGATCACCGGCGGCGGCGTTTCGCGCCTGCACCTGATCTTCGCCAAGGTCTTCGACGAGAAGGGCAACGAGGAAGGCATCGGCGGCTTTCTGGCCATCCGCGACGAGACCCAGGGACTGAAAATCACCAAGCGCGAGCCGACCATGGGCCTGCGCGGCATTCCCGAGGCGGTGATCGACTTCGAGGAGATGGAGCTGCCGCCCTCGGCGCTGGTGATCCCGCCGCGCGGCCTGAAGAAAGGCTTCGCCGATTTGATGACTGCCTACAACAGCCAGCGGGTCGGCGCGGCGACGGTGGCGCTGGGCATCGCCCAGGGCGCCTACCAGCTCGCGCTCGACTGGTCGGAGAAGCGCCACCAGTTCGGCCGGCCGATCAACGAGTTCCAGGGCCTGCAATGGAAGCTCGCCGACATGTCGATCAAGCTCTCGGCGGCGCAGGCGCTGGTCTACAACGCGGCGAGGAGCGGCGAAGGCGGCTTTCCCGACATGCTGCTGGCGGCGCAAGCCAAGGTGTTCACGTCGGAAAACGCCATCCAGGTCGTCAACGATGCTTTGCAGTTCTTCGGCGCGCGCGGCTACTCGCGCGAACTGCCGCTCGAACGCATGGCGCGCGACGTCCGCATGTTCACCATCGGCGGCGGCACCGCGGAAGTGCTGCGCACCGTCGTGGCGGGCGCGCTGTTGAAGAAGAAACTGCCGCAGACACGAGACGGCTGGGGCAAGGCGTAGACTCTTGCCGGACCGCGGGCCTCCAGGCCCGCCTCATACTCCGATCAAACGACGCCATGAGCGGGCCTGGAGGCCCGCGGTCCGGCATGAATCTTCAGCGCCCGAACTTCTTCCAGATGCCGTCGTTGCCGCGGATCACGACGAACTCCGTGCCCTTCTTGTCCGCGTCGCGGGGCGTGCACGCCACCGCGATCCACGACGGATGATCGAAGCGCGCCGAACAGCTTTCCGTCTCGCAAGGCAGAGCGATTTCGGCTTCCGTCGCGAGTCCGTCGCTCGAAGGGGCCTGTATGACGAGGCTGCCGCGCGGCGGCAGCAGTGAACACGCTACGGTCAGGAACCTCGACTTGTCGGACGCCCAGACCGGCGCGCCATAGACGGTGAACAGCCGGCCGGTGCGCATCATCACCAGCGTGTAGGAGAAGTCCTCGCGCGCCGGCCTGCGGATCACATAGAAGCGGCCGGCCTGGTCATACCGCTCGTAGAGGTATTGGTAGGCGCCCGCGCCATACGGACAATCCACCAGCTCGACCATCTTGCCGCCGTCCAGCGCCAGACGCAGGCGATCGTGCCGGCGCGATACCATCTGTTCGTTGCTTTTGAAGCGCTGGGTCTCCTGCGGCCACTCCTTGGCGCCGTCCTGCTCGTAGTCCTGGCTGGGCGCGCCATCGCGCACGCACGCGCGCGGCTCTTCGCCGGTCTGCGCCGCCGCAGAGGCGCTGCAGGCGATCATGGCGCACAGGACAAGAAGCTTGAACCTCATCGCGCAGGTTTCAGCATCGTCTCCAGACTGATCGATCGCAAGGTGGCTTCGGCGATCTCGTCGATTTCCGTCAGCACGCGCTGCAGCGCGCCACCGATGTCGGTCTCTTCGCCCGGTTCCTTCGCCCGCTGCCCCGGCGCCGGTTCGAACAGGGCGACGATATCCATCAGGGTCGTGCGGCGGCGATTGCCGGTGAAGCGGTAGCCGCCGGCGGCGCCGCGTCCGCCCTGCACCAGGCCCGCGGCGGACAGCGTCCGCAGCACCTTGGCGAGATGATGGCTCGACACACCGAAGCGCTCGGCCAGGTCGGCAGCCGACAAGGTGCGATCGGGCTGGCGCGCCAGCTCGAGGGTGGCGTAGAGGCCAAGACGCGTGGCCGTCTGCAGCTTCATGCCAACGCCTTCATGGCAGCTCCTTGTCGAGCTGCAGCGAGGGGCCTGCGACCATGCCCTGCGCCCGGAAGAAAGACAGGATCAGATGGTCCTTGCGGTCGACCAGGGTGCGCACGCGCGTCACGCCTTCTTGCTTGAAGCGCGCGACCAGCACGTCGAACAGCGCGCTGCCGACGCCGCGCTGGCGCAGCTTGGGATCGATCTGGATGGCGAACACCCAGCCCGCGGCCGGCTGGCCGAATTCCCAGGCACGCACCTCGCCGGCGATGAAGCCCGCCAACGCACCCTTGTCGGTTTCGGCCACCAGGAAATGACGCTCCGGGGCCAGCATCTCCTGCCAGTAAGCGGGCTTGTCGGAGCCCGTCAGCCGCGCGTCTAGCGCCGAAATCGCTTCCAGATCAGTGGTTTGAGCGGGGCGGATCGCAACCATATCTCTTGCTAGAATGCGCTTGCAGCGGCGAAAGTAAATAGGTATTTCAGTACCGAATTACTGATATAGGAAACGCCATGGCCGAAGCCGCCCCGATCGACTTCCGCACCTCGCCCGAGCGTTATCGGCACTGGAATCTCGGCTTCGACGCGGGCGTCGCCTATCTCACCATGGATGTGAACGAGGATGCCGGCCTCAAGCCCGGCTACAAGCTGAAACTCAATTCCTACGATCTCGGCGTCGACATCGAACTGGCGGACGCGGTCCAGCGCCTGCGCTTCGAGCATCCCGAGATCGGCGCCGTGGTGATCCGCTCGCAACGCGACCGCATCTTCTGCTCGGGCGCCAACATCAACATGCTGGGGTTGAGCACGCACGACCACAAGGTGAACTTCTGCAAGTTCACTAACGAGACGCGTCTGGCCATCGAGGATGCGTCAGAGCATTCGGGCCAGAGCTACATCTGCTCGATCAACGGCATCGCGGCCGGCGGCGGCTACGAGCTGGCACTGGCCTGCGAGCAGATCCTGCTGGCCGACGACGGCTCGAGCGCCGTCTCGCTGCCCGAGCTGCCGCTGCTCGCCGTGTTGCCCGGCACCGGCGGGCTGACGCGGCTGGTCGACAAGCGATTAGTGCGGCGCGACCATGCCGACTTCTTCTGCACCACCGCCGAAGGCGTGCGCGGCAAACGCGCGCGCGACTGGCGGCTGGTCGACAAGCTGATCCCGCCCAGCAAGCTCGCCGAGGAGACGAAGAAGATCGCCGAAGAAGTCGCCGCCAAGTCGAGCCGCCCGAAGGACGCCAAGGGCATCGCCCTGCCGCCGGTCGAGCGCAGCATCGAGGGCGACACGATCCGCTACGGCACGCTCACCGTCGAGATCGACCGCGAGCGTCGCGCGGCGCGCCTGCGCGTGAACGGTCCCACCGCCCAGCCGCCGCCCGATGCCGCCGCCATCCATGCGCAGGGCGCCGGGTTCTGGCCGCTCGCGCTGGCGCGCGACCTCGATGACGCCATGATGCATCTCCGCCTCAACGAGACCGAGATCGGCACCTGGGTGCTGCAGAGCCAGGGCGATGCCACCTTAGTCGAGGCCTATGACGCGCTGCTCGCCCGGGAGGCCGCGCACTGGCTGGTGCGCGAGATCGTGCTCTACTGGAAGCGCACGCTGAAGCGGCTCGATGTCAGCTCGCGCAGCCTGATCGCGCTGGTCGAGCCTGGCTCGTGCTTCGCGGGCACCTTGTTCGAGCTCGTGCTGGCCTCCGACCGGTCCTACATGCTGGACGGCGCATTCGAGGGCTCGAACCTGCCGGCCGCCACCGTGAAGCTCACGTCGATGAATTTCGACCCCTACCCGATGGGCAACGGCCTGACCCGGCTCGCCAGCCGATTCCTTGCCGAACCGAAGCATGTCGATGAGCTCAAGGACGAGATCGGCAAGGCAATCGACGCCGAAGCGGCCGACGAGCTCGGCCTCGTCACCTTCACGCCCGACGACATCGACTGGGAAGACGAGGTGCGGCTCGTGCTCGAGGAGCGCGCCGGCTTCTCGCCCGACGGCCTTATCGGCATGGAAGCGAACCTGCGTTTCGCCGGCCCGGAGTCCCTGGAGACCAAGATCTTCGCCCGCCTGTCGGCCTGGCAGAACTGGATCTTCCAGCGTCCCAACGCCACCGGCCCGGAGGGCGCGCTAAAACTTTACGGCACGGGCAAGCAAAGCAAATACGACCGCAAGCGGGCTTAAGGAGGCAATCATGGCCATCGATTACAGCCAGCTCATTCCCAACAACGTCGATCTCGCAAGCGACCGCCGCCTGCAGCGCGCGCTGGAGAACTGGCAGCCGCGTTTCCTCGACTGGTGGAAGGGCATGGGGCCGGACGGCACGTTGAACTTCGACGTCTATCTGCGCACCGCTATCTCCGCCGAGGCCAACGGCTGGGCCAACTTCGGCTACGTGAAGATGCCGGACTATCGCTGGGGCATCTTCCTGGCCGGCCGCGATCCCAACCGCGTGATCGCCTACGGCGACAACAAGGGCAAGCCTGCCTGGCAGGAGGTGCCGGGTGAACTGCGCTCGACCCTGCGGCGCCTGATCGTGACGCAGGGCGATACCGAGCCCGCGTCGGTCGAGCAGCAGCGCCTTTTGGGCAAGACCGCACCCTCGCTCTACGACCTGCGCAACGTCTTCCAGGTCAATGTCGAGGAGGGCCGGCATCTGTGGGCCATGGTCTACCTGCTGCACGCCTATTTCGGCCGCGACGGCCGCGAGGAGGCCGAGGCTCTGCTGGAGCGCCATTCCGGCGATCCCGACAAGCCGCGCATCCTCGGCGCCTTCAACGAGAAGACGCCGGACTGGCTGTCGTTCTTCATGTTCACCTATTTCACCGACCGCGACGGCAAGTACCAGCTGGCCTCGCTCGCCGAATCGGGTTTCGACCCGCTGGCGCGCTCGTGCCGCTTCATGTTGATCGAGGAAGCGCACCACATGTTCGTGGGCGAATCGGGAGTCGGCCGCATCGTCCAGCGCACCTGCGAGCTGATGCGGGAGCACAAGACCGACGACGTCCGCGCGCTCGGCGCCATCGATCTCGCCACCATCCAGAAGTACCTCAACTTCCATTGCTCGGTGTCGCTCGACCTGTTCGGCCAGGAGGCGTCGACCAACGCGGCCAACTACTACACGATGGGCGTGAAAGGCCGTTATCTCGAGACGCGCATCGAGGACGATCATCGGCTCACCGACACGACCTACGCCATCGACACCGCCGAGGATGGCCGCATCGTACGCAAGACCGTGCCGGCGCTGTCGGCGCTGAACGAGCGGCTGCGCCAGGATTACCTGGAGGACTGCGCCAAGGGGCTGCTGCGCTGGAACAAGACCATCCAGCAGGCCGGCGTCGACTTCGAGCTCAAGCTGCCGCATCGCGCCTTCCATCGCCGCATCGGCGCCTTCTCCGGCCTGCACGTCTCGCCCGACGGCAAAGTTATGAGCGAGGCCGACTGGAAGGCCAACGAAAGCAAATGGCTGCCCACGGCCGAGGATCGCGCCTTCGTGACGTCGCTGATGGGGCCGGCGGTGGTCGAGCCCGGCAAGTTCGCCAACTGGATCGCCCCACCTGCGCGCGGCATCAACAACCAGCCGGCCAATTTCGAATATGTGAGGTTCAACTGATGGCGGACGCCGGACCGCAGCCTTCAGCTCACGGCGGGAGGAGATCCTTCGAGGTAGGTGCTCTTGCCTGCCGCGAACGGGTCGAGCACCGGCCAGATGAAAACGACACGGACGGCCTCCGGACCCACGGCACCCCAGGCATGCGGGGTGTGCGGCGGGATGACGACGCATTGCCCGGGCGTCGCCGTCACCCGGACCTTGTCCAGGTCGACCCAGACCTTGCCGGCCTCGACGAGAACGACCTCTTCATACTCATGGAAATGCCGCGGCACGGCGACGCCGGGCTCGACGGTATTGTGCAGCACGCTGACCGACGTCGAACCGTGCTCGTGGCCCGCGATCCATTTGCCGGTGATCCCGGCCCGCATGGGGAATTCCGGCAGCGCCGCATAGTCGATGACCGGCATCGCGTCTTCTCCTTCGATCGAGCCGTCCGGCTGTACCGCCGGATCCCATTGGATCGTACACGACCAGGGAGTCGCCGGCACGCCGGCGCCGCCCCAAAACTTCCACTCCAGGTCCCGTCATGACGCTTCCGTCCGGCATCACCTTCTCGTCCGACTACAAGGTCGGCCTTCCCGGCCGCTTCAACGTGGCCGTTCCGTTTATCGACCGGCACCTCGGCGAAGGCCGCGGCGCCAAGGTTGCCATCCGGACGGCGACGGAGACGGTCACCTATGGCGAGCTCGCCGAGCGCGTGAACCGCGCCGGCAATGCTTTGCTGGCGGCCGGGCTGAAGCCCGGCGACCGTCTGCTGATGGTCGTCAAGGACTGCCCGGCCTTCTTCTATCTCTTCTGGGGCGCGATCAAGGCGGGCGTCGTGCCGGCGCCGCTCAACACGCTTTTGCGGACAGCCGACTATGCCTATCTGTTCGAGGATTCGGGCTGCCGGCTCGTGGTCTATTCCAGCGAGTACGCCAAAGAGGTCGAGCCGGCGCTGAAACAGGTCGCGACCAAGGGCAGCACCGCCGATGCCTTCCTCGCCGAGATGGCCAAGGCCTCGCCGGCGCTGGAGGCGCGGCTTGCGGCGCCGACCGACGATTGCTTCTGGCTCTATTCCTCGGGCTCGACCGGCCGGCCCAAGGGCGCCGTGCACCTGCAGCGCGACATGGTGGTGACCAGCGAACTCTATGGCGTGCGGGCGCTGGGTGTTTGCGAGGACGACATCAGCTACTCGTCCGGCAAGCTCTTCTTCGCCTATGGCCTCGGCAACTCCATGACCTTCCCGCTGTGGACAGGCAGCACTGCGGTGCTGGACGACCGCAGGCCAACGCCCGACACGATCTTCGAGACGATCGAGACCTTCAAGCCAACGCTCTACTACGGCGCACCGACGCTCTATGCGGCGCAGCTCGCCGCCCTCGACGCCAAGCCGCGCCGCCTCGACGGCATTCGCGCCTGCGTTTCGGCGGCAGAGGCGTTGCCCGCCGACATCTTCCGGCGCTGGAAGGAAAAGACGGGCACCGTGATCCTGGACGGAATCGGCTCGACCGAGTGCCTGCACATCTTCATCGGCAATCGCCTCGACGACTGCCGCCCAGGCACCAGCGGCAAGCCGACCCCGGGCTACGAGGTCAAGATCGTCGACGAAAACGGCAAGCCGGTCGCCAAGGGCGCGAGCGGACGGCTTTGGATCCGATCCGAGTCGGCCGCCAAGTACTACTGGAACAAGCCCGAGAAGACGGCCGAGACCATGGTCGACGGCTGGCTGAACACCGGCGACACCTACCGCCAGGACGAAGACGGCTATTTCATCTATGACGGCCGCAGCGACGACATGCTGAAGGTCGGCGGCATCTGGTGCTCGCCGGTCGAGGTCGAGAGCTGCCTCATCGCCCATCCCGCAGTGCTGGAGGCCGCCATCGTCGGCCATGCCGACGAGAACAGCCTGATCAAGCCCAAGGCCTTCGTGGTGCTGAAGCAGCCGGGATCGGGCGGTGCGGCGCTCACCGAGGAGCTGATGGCGCTCTGCAAGACGACGCTCGCGCCCTACAAGTACCCGCGCTGGGTCGAATACGTGACGGAATTGCCCAAGACGGCGACCGGCAAGATCCAGCGCTTCAAGCTGCGCTCGTAGTGGACCAGCATGTCGAGATTCGCGGCTTCGACGCGAAAGACCTCGATGCCTGCTACGCCGTCTCCTTGGCGACCGGACTCGCGGGCGGCGATGCCTCGCATCTCTACCGCGACCCCAGGATGATGGGGCACATCTATGTCGCCGCGTATGCCTTGCTCGAGCCGGCCCTGACATTCGTCGTCGAAGACCGTATCGGCGTGGCGGGATTCGTCGCCGGCACGGACGCCACCAGCGACTGGGAGGAAAGGCTCGAGCGCGACTGGTGGCCATCGCTGCGAGAACAGTATGCCGATCCTGCCGACATGCCGCCGGCTTCGCGGACGCCGGATCAGCGGCGCGCCTTCATGATCCATCATCCGTCGCGAACGCCGCCTGCGGTGGCCGCGAAGTATCCTGCCCACCTGCACCTGAACCTGCTGCCGCGCCTGCAGCGCCGCGGCGTGGGCTCGAAGCTGCTTGGCACCTGGCTCGATGCCGCGAGAAGCCGCGGCGCGCGAGCGTTCCACGTCGGCGTGAACCGCGCCAATACGGGCGCCGTCCATTTTTGGCGGACATGGGGTTTCGAGCCGTTGGCGCTCGATGGCCTGCCGGAAAGCCGAACGCTCTACATGGGGCGCGACGACTGATGCTCGCCCGTGACGTTGCGCATCGGACAAGAAGGCGTTGTTGCACTCGGCGTTTTCGGCTTTTATGGCGACCAATCAGGGGACGGGATCAAGACAGGGAGTTCATTCATGAAAACCAGATTGTTTGGTACCGCAACAATTGCGGCGTTGGCCTTTGCCTTGCCGGCGGCGGCTCAGGCGCCGATCAAGATCGGCTTCATTAGCACCTTTTCCGGCCCGCAGGCCGCCATCGGCGAGGACATGCGCCGCTCGGTCGAGCTCGCCAAGGAGCATCTCGGCGGCAAGATGGGCGGCGTGCCGTTCGAGATCGTCTACGAGGACGACCAGTTCAAGCCCGACGTCGGCAAGCAGAAGTCCGAGAAGCTGGTGCAGCAGGACAAGGTGGCCGTGGTCGCGGGCTACATCTGGTCGAACGTGCTCCTGGCCTCGCTCAAGACCGTGACCGACGAGGGCGACACCATCCTGATCTCGGCCAATGCCGGCCCGTCGCAGATCGCGGGCGAGCTGTGCAACAAGAACTTCTTCTCGACCTCGTGGCAGAACGACCAGACGCCGATGGCGATGGGCGAGTATCTCAACACCAAGGGCGTCAAGAGCCTCTACCTGATGGGTCCCAACTACGCCGCCGGCAAGGACATGCTGGCCGGCGTCAGGCGTACCTACAAGGGCCAGATCATCGGCGAGGACTTCACCAAGTGGCCCGACCAGCTCGACTTCTCGGCCGAACTCGCCAAGATCGCCGCGGCCAAGCCCGACGGCATCTTCATCTTCTATCCCGGCGCGCACGGCGTTCAGTTCGTCAAGCAATGGGCGCAGTCCGGCCTCAACAAGACCGTGCCGCTCTACCAGGTGTTCTCGATCGACGCGATCACGCTGCCGCAGCAGGGCGAGCTGGCGCTCGGCACCCTGGGCGCCCAGGAATGGGTCAACGACCAGCCCAACGAGCAGAACAAGCACTATGTCGCCGACTTCAAGAAGAAGCACGGCGTCTATCCGTCCTACTACGGCGCGCAGAGCTACGACGCGATCATGCTGATCGCCTCGGCGGCCGAGGCGTTGAAGGGCGACCTTTCCAACAAGGACAAGGTCCGCGCCGAATTGAAGAAGGCCAACTTCAAGTCGCTGCGCGGCGACTTCAAGTACAACACCAACAACTTCCCGATCCAGAATTTCTACATCCAGGAAACGGTGAAGGATCCGCAGGGCGTGATGACGGTGAAGACCATCGCCACGGCGGTGAAGGATGGCAAGGATTCCTACTACGAGAAGTGTCCGATGAAGTGACAGCGGCGCGCTCGCGCCGCTGTCATCCCGAGTCGCGCGGATCAGATCCGCGCTGTAGCGAGGGATCCTTGATGCAACCCGAAAGGTCCCTCCCTTGGGCTTCGCTCAGGGCAGGCGCTTTCGGCTCGGGATGACATGGACTATCTGCTGCTCCAGGTGCTGAACGGCGTGCAGCTCGGCCTGCTGATGTTCCTGCTCGCCGCCGGGCTCACGCTTACCTTCGGCATCATGGACCTGGTGAACCTGGCTCACGGCTCGCTCTACATGATGGGCGCCTACATCGCCTGGACGCTGATCGGCTGGACCGATTCCTTCGTGCTGGGCGCCCTGCTGGCACTGCCCGCCACCTTCGCGCTGGGCGTCGTGGTCGAGGCCGCGGTCATGCGACGGCTCTATGCCCGCGATCATCTCGACCAGGTGCTGGCGACCTTCGGCCTGATCCTGTTCTTCAACGAGCTGGTGCGCGCCGTCTGGGGACCGGCCGGCAAGAGCATATCGGTGCCGGCGTTCCTGGCGCACACCGTCGAGATCCTGCCCGGCGTGCCGTACCCCGCCTACCGCTTCGCCATCATCGTGACCGGCGGCGCCGTCGCCGCGCTGCTCGCCTGGCTGGTAGCGCGCACCCGGCTCGGCATGCTGATCCGGGCCGGTGCCTCCAACCGGCGCATGATCGGGGCGCTCGGCGTCAACATCGAGCTGCTGTTCAGCCTGGTGTTCGGCCTGGGCGCGGTGTTCGCCGGTCTCGCCGGCCTGATGGCAGCCCCCTTGAGCTCGGTGAAGATCGGCATGGGCGACGACATCCTGATCGTGGCCTTCGTCATTATCGTCATCGGCGGCATCGGCTCGATCAAGGGCGCCTTCGTGGCGGCCATGGTAGTGGGCCAGATCGACATCATCGGCCGCGCCTTCCTGCCCGACCTGCTGAAGACTTTCCTAAGCACCTCCTCCGCCTCGAGCGCCGCGCCCGCCATCTCCCAGGTGCTGGTCTACATCGTCATGGCGGGCGTGCTGGTCTGGCGGCCGACC
>JABCYT010000035.1 GCA_013290035.1 Alphaproteobacteria bacterium | reverse complement strand
CTCGAAGTGCTGGGCGCCGACTTCGTGCGCACGGCGCGCGCCAAGGGGCTGCGCGAGACGGTGGTGATCGTCCATCACGCCTTGCGCAATGCGCTGATCCCCGTCGTCACCCTGATCGGCCTGCAGGCGGCGTTCCTGCTGGGCGGGGCCGTGGTGACCGAGACGATGTTCTCCTGGCCCGGCGTCGGCCGCCTCGCCGTCGGCGCCATCGTGTCGAGCGATTTCCCGACGGCGCAGGGCGCCATCATGATCCTCGCCATCGCCTTCCTGACCATCAACCTCTTGGTCGACGTCCTCTACGTCTACCTCGATCCCCGGCTGCAGCGGTCATGAGCGTCGAGACGCTCAACGCGTCCGTCCCCGCCGAGGAGAGCGGCGCGCTTGGCCGCTCGGGCGCGCTCCGGCGGCTGGCGCGCGACAAGGTGGCGGTCGCGGCTGCCCTGCTGCTGACGTTGATCGCGCTGGCCGCCGTCTTCGCGCCTTGGGTGGCGCCCTACGATCCCTATCTCACCGACCTCACCAACGTGATGCAGCCGCCCACCGCCGAGCACTGGTTCGGCACCGACAATACCGGCCGCGACATCCTGAGCCGCGTCATCTACGGCACGCGCAACACGCTGATGCTGGGCCTGGTCGGCGTGGTGATCGGCGGCGCCCTGGGCGGCGTGCTGGGCATATGGGCGGCCTACTATCCGCGGGCCGACGGCTGGATCATGCGCTTGGTCGACGTGATGCTGGCCTTCCCGGCGATCCTGATCGGGCTCGCGGTGGCGGCGGTCGCCGGCGCCGGCCTCACCGCGGTGGTGATCGCGCTGGTGGTGGCCACCGTGCCCGACGTGGCGCGGGTGGCGCGTGGTGCTGCGGTGGGCGTCATGGGCCAGGAATTCATGGAAGCCGGCCGCGCCGTCGGCGTCTCGGATCGCACGCTGATCTGGCGCTACCTGACCTTGAACTGCATCTCCACCATCTTCGTCTTCCTGACCTTGCGCTTCGGCCAGATCATCCTGGTCGGCTCGGCGCTGGGCTTTTTGGGCATGGGCGCCCAGCCGCCGACCGCCGAGCTCGGCATGATGGCCGCCCAAGGCCGCGACTTCCTCTTCATGGCGCCACACATCGCGACGATCCCGAGCTGCGCGATCTTCGTCATCGTGCTGGCCGCCAACCTTCTGGGCGACGCATTGCGCGACGTCCTCGATCCGAGGCTGCAACAATGATCAGGTCCGTGCCGCGCTCACGCCGGCCGAAGGGGCTGGATGTGAGTTTTTAGCAATCCGTCATCCCGACCGGAGCCGAGCGCAGCGAGGCGCAGTGGAGGGACCTATTCTTTGGTCTCGGCGATAAGAAGAGGTCCCTCGACTGCGCCGCCCTTTGGGCGGCTTCGCTCGGGATGACGGAATAGGAGGAAACGACCATGCGTAACCTGTTTGTCGGCATAGCAGCGTTCCTGGGGATGACAGCCACCGTCGCCATGGCCGAGGCGCAGACGCTCAAGATGATGAAGGCGCTCGATGCGCCGCACTATGACGGCCAGCGCACGACCTGGTCGCCGACCTCCGACATCGTCAACATGTTCCAGGACACGCTGGTGGCGCTCGACTGGGACGGCAAGACCGTCATCCCTTATCTGGCCAAGTCGTGGACCGTCAGCCCCGACGGCAAGCTCTACACCTTCAAGCTGCGCGACGACGTGCAGTTCTGCAGCGGCAAGAAGTTCACCGCCGACGACGTGATCTACTCCTTCAAGCGCCTGACCGATCCCGCCTTCAAGGCGCCGCTCGCCTGGCGCGCCGGCAACATCAAGGAGCTGCGCGCACCCGATCCCTACACAGTCGAGTACGAGCTGGCCGAGCCCTACGCCGACCTGCTGCTCAACCTCACCATGTTCACCACCGCGATCCACAACAAGGAGAGCGTCGAGGCGCTGGGCAAGGATTACGGCGTCAAGGGCGCCGACGGCACCGGCCCGTGGTGCTTCGAATCATGGCAGCCACGCACCGAGATCGTGCTCAAGCGCCACGACGCCTACAAATGGGGCCCGTCGATGTACCAGAACAAGGGGCCGGTGAAGTTCGAGAAGCTTTCCATCAAGATCGTGCCCGAGGATTCGAGCCGGATGGCCGCCATGATGGCCGGCCAGTTCGACGTCACCCACCAGCTGCCGCTGCAGTTCATCCAGCAGGTCAAGGCCGCGCCCAACCTCAACGTCCAGGAGGCGACGCCCAACTTCCAGCTCATGTATTACGGCTACAAGACGAGCCGGCCGATGGTGGCCGACAAGCGCGTGCGCGAGGCGATGAACATCGCCATCAACCGCGCCGACATCGTCAAGGGCATCATGCTGGGCAACGCCGAGCCGGCCTATACCTTCGTCGATCCCAAAGCGCTGGATTTCGCCCAGTCGACCAAGGGCGTCATCAAGGAGGACGTCGAGCGCGCCAAGAAACTGCTGGACGAGGCCGGCTGGAAGATGGGCAGCGACGGCATCCGCGAGAAGGACGGCGTCAAGCTCGCGCCCAAGGTCTACTTCACCCAGGTCGGCAACTTCGGGCGCATCACCGAGGCGATCCAGGGCTACATGCGCAAGATCGGCATCGACTGGAAGGTCCAGGGCTTCGATTCGACCATCGCCTTCCAGAAGATGAGCGAGCAGGACTACGAGCTGTGGACGGTGACGTTCCCGTACCTGTCGGCCGGCGACCTGCTGAACTTCTATTTCGACTCCAGGAACATGCCGGCCCCCAACCGGTACAACTGGAACGACGCGAAAACCGACGAGGACCTGAAGCTCGGCCGGGCCGCGCTGAACGACGCCGATCGCGCCAAGTACTATGCGCTGGCCCAGCAGCTCGTCACCGAGGAGCACCTGATGATGCCGGTGATGAATGTCGCCATGTACCTGGTGACCAACAAGAAAGTGAAGGGTGCGCGGCCGCACATGCTCTATCAGAACACCTTCTACAAGGGGCTGGACTACTCGTTCTGATGGAAAAGCTCCTCGAGGTCCGCGGTCTCAAAACCCACTTCCACACCGACCGCGGCCTGTTCCGCGCCGTCGACGGCATCGATTTCGCCGTCGGCCGCGGCAGGACCGTGGGGCTTGTGGGCGAATCGGGCTGCGGCAAGAGCGTGACCTCGCTCTCGGTGATGGGCTTGGTCGCGAGCCCGCCCGGCGAGGTCGCGGCCGACTCGGTGCTGTTCGATGGCCGCGAGGTGCTGGGCCTCTCGGCCGACGAACGGCGCCGGCTGCGCGGCGCCGCGATGTCGATGATCTTCCAGGAGCCGATGACCTCGCTCAACCCGGTCCACACGATCGGCCAGCAGATCGTCGAGGCCATCCTGGCGCACACCGCGCTGTCGCCTCAGGCGGCCAAGAAGCGCGCCATCGACATGCTCGAGCTGGTGCGCATTCCCTCGGCCGCCCAGCGGATCGACGACTACCCGCACCGCCTGTCGGGCGGCATGCGCCAGCGCGTGATGATCGCCATGGCGCTCTCCTGCGAGCCCGCGCTCTTGATCGCCGACGAGCCGACCACCGCGCTCGACGTCACCATCCAGGCCCAGATCCTCGACCTCCTGCAGGACCTGCAGCGCAGGCTCGGCATGGCGATCCTGATCATCACCCACGATCTCGGGGTGATCGCCGAAGTGGCCGACGACGTGCTGGTGATGTACGCCGGCAAGATCGTCGAATCAGCGCCGGTCGGCGCCCTGTTCGCCGATCCGCAGCACCCCTACACGATCGGCCTTCTGGGCTCGATCCCGCGCCTCGACGTCGAGCGCGAGCGGCTGGCCACCATCGAGGGCACGGTGCCCAGCTCCAACCACCAACCCACGGGCTGCCGCTTCTCGCCGCGCTGCCCCTTCGCCGACCGCCGCTGCCACGCCGAGCCGCCGCCGCTGCGCGAGCTCGGCACGGCGCATCTCGTGGCCTGCTGGAAGGCGCCGGTCGAAGGCGCGGGAGCGGGCGCGTGAACGCCATCGCCGCGCCGGTGCGGCAGGCTCCCGTCCTCGAGGTGCGGGACCTGGTGAAGCATTTCCCGGTGAGCCGCGGGCTGATCCGCCGCAAGGTGATCGGCCTGGTGCGCGCGGTTGAGGGCGTGAGCTTCGAGATCGCCCGCGGCGAGACCCTGGCGCTGGTGGGCGAATCGGGCTGCGGCAAGTCGACGACCGGCCGCCTGGTGCTGCGCCTGATGGACCCGACCGCGGGCTCGGTGCGCTTCAAGGGCGAGGAGATCGCCGGTCTCGACAAGAATACGTTGCGCCGCCTGCGCCGGCACATGCAGATCATCTTCCAGGATCCCTATGCCTCCCTGAACCCGCGCATGACGGTGGGCGAGATCCTGGCCGAGCCGATGGCGGTGCACGGGCTACACACCGAGGCCGAGCGCGAGAGCCGCGTGCGCGAGCTTCTGGACGTCGTGGGCCTTTTGCCCGAACAGGCGCGGCGCTATCCACACCAGTTCTCCGGCGGCCAGCGCCAGAGGATCGGCATCGCCCGCGCGCTGGCCGTCAATCCCGACCTGATCGTGTGCGACGAGCCGGTCTCGGCGCTCGACGTCTCGATCCAGGCGCAGATCGTCAACCTGCTGCAGAACCTGCAGCGCCGCTTCGGCCTTTCCTACCTGTTCATCGCCCACGACCTCGCCGTGGTGAAGCACATCAGCGACCGCGTGGCGGTGATGTATCTCGGCAAGCTGGTCGAGATCGCCGCCAAGCGCGACCTCTACGACCGGCCGCTGCATCCCTACACCCAGGCATTGCTGTCGGCGATCCCGCGGCCCGATCCGAGGGTGCGCAAGGAGCGCATGCTGCTGGCGGGCGACGTGCCCAGCCCCTTCGCGCCGCCGTCCGGCTGCCGCTTCCACACCCGCTGCCCCTTCGCCCAGCCGCGCTGCCGGGCGGAGGAGCCGGTGCTGCGCGAGGCCGGGAGCGGCCACCGCGTAGCCTGCCATTTCTACGAGACCCTTCCCGCCCCCTCGATCGCCGCCGCGGCCGGGCCGGCGGAGGGCAAGTTCGCCCAGCGCCTCGCCGCTTTCGAGGCGGCAAAGCAGGCGCGCATCGCGATATAGTCGGCCGCATGAAAGCCAGCGGCACCGAAGGCTACGGCGAGACCGCCGATGCACTGGTCAAGCGGTACGAGAGCCTGAGCTTCGCCGACGTTCATCGCGAGACCTTGCATCTCTTCCCCATGGCGCCGAGCCGTGTGCTCGATGTCGGCGCCGGCACCGGGCGCGACGCCGCAGCCCTGGCCGCTCTCGGCCATACGGTCGTGGCCGTCGAGCCGACGCCGGAATTGCGCGCGCACGGCCAACGTCTGCACCGCGACGCAGCGATCATCTGGATCGACGACGCCCTGCCCGATCTCGACAAGGTGCCGGCGCGTGGCGAGCGCTTCGACCTTGTGATGTTGACGGCGGTGTGGATGCATCTCGATCTGGGCCAGCGCGAGCGCGCCATGGCCCGGATTGCGGCCCTGCTGCGACCCGGCGCGCTGGTGACGCTCCTGCTGCGGCACGGGCCGGTGCCGGTGGGTCGTCGCATGTTCGAGGTCTCGGCCGCGGAAACCCGCGCCTTGGCCGCTCACCACGGGTTAGAGATAATTCATGACAGCGAGCGCCCCGCTCTGCTGGGCGACAGCGCCGTGTGGTGGAGCGTGCTCGCTTTGCGCGCGCCGGCATGACGGTGCCGGGGCGCGTTGTCGTCATCGGCAATGCGGGACTGGATCTGCGCCTCGCCGTGCCGCGTCTGCCGCTGCCCGGCGAGACGCTGATCGGCAGCGCCGCCCCGCGCACCCCGGGCGGCAAGGGGCTGAACCAGGCCGTCGTGGCGGCGCGCTGTGATGCCGAGGTGCGATTCTGCGCGCCCCTTGGCAACGACCTTGCCGAGGCGGACGAAGTCGAGCGGCATCTCCGGCGCGAAGGCTTTGCCGAGCTCATCCTGCCGCGCTTGCCGCATGCCACCGACTTTTCCCTCCTCATGGTGCTGCCCGAGGGCGAGAACAGCATCGTCAGCACCAGCGCCTGCTCCCTGGCGCTGGCGCGCGCGGAGGCGGAACCGGCCCTGCAGGGCCTGGGCGAAAGCGATATCGTCCTGCTGCAGGGCAACCTGGCGCTCGACACGACGGCGTTCATCCTGGCCGCGGCGCGGCGACAAAAGGCGATGACGATCCTGAACCCCGCGCCTTTCTGGCCGGGCGTCGAGAAACTTTTGGGCCAGTGCAGCCTGGTCATCGCCAACAGGATCGAGGCGGAGCAGCTGGCGGGCTCGATCCATGCCGCCGGCGCCGCCATCATCACGCTGGGCGCCGACGGATGCGTGCTGGTCGAACGCGGGCAGCGGCGATCCTTCCCGGCGGAGAGCGTCGCCGCCGTCGACACCACAGGCTGCGGCGACGCGTTCTGCGGCGTGATGGCGGCCGCCCTCGCCCGCGGCTTTGCGACCGACGAGGCGATCGGCGCGGCGCAGAAGGCCGCGGCGCTCACGGCGACGCGCCCGGGCGCCTTTCAGGCCCTGCCGTCGCGCGAAGAGCTTGGCGCGCTTCTGGCCAATCGGCGGCCAGGGGCGCTCAAGGCCCGCTCGTGAAGCTGGTAGACTGCCTCATGGAGCGAACCACCCTGGAACAGCTTCTCCGGGAAGCCGACACCCTTCTTTGGCGTGGCGAGCTGAACATCGCAAAACAGCGCGAGATCATCGCACTGCGGGAGCAACGCGGAGAGGACGCGAGCGCCGAAAAGACGCGCCTCAGGCGATTGGAAAACCGGCAAGCACGGCACATCGCCGATCGGAACCGGCTGTTCAAGCAACTGGCCGATCGATCCTAGAGTCTATTCCGAGTGATGGGCGCATATCTTCGCTGGGCGCGCGCCACTCCAGTGGCGCGTCATGGTCTTCCACAAGAGCCCGATAAGACGCGCCACTGGAGTGGCGCGCCCCCAGCAATGATTCCAAACGATCGGCACGTGCTCCGGTCGGACGACGTCAATGCCCATAGACCAGTTGCGGCAGCCACATCGTCAGCGGCGGCCAGTAGGTGATGATCATGAGCACGATCAGCAGCAGGATCAGGAACGGCAGAATGCCGCGGATGACCTCGCCGATCGGCGCGGTCGAGATCGTGGCGAGCACATAGAGGTTGAGGCCGACCGGCGGATGGACCAGCGCGATCTCCATGTTGTGGGTGAAGACGATCGAGAAATGCACCGGGTCGACGCCCAGCGGCACCAGCACCGGCGCCAGGATGGGCAGCACCAGCAGGAGCGTGGCCACGACCTCGAGGAAGCAGCCCAGGATCAGCAGCAGGACGTTGATCGCGAGCAGGAACTCCCAGGTCGACAAGTGATGGTCGAGCACCCATTGCACCAGCTTCGCCGGCACGCCCGAGTCGGTCATCCAGTGGCCGAAGGCGATGGCGGTGGCCACGATCAGCATGATGGTTCCGGCGCTCTTCAGCGCATCGGCGATCACCTCCAATGACTGCTGCCAGCGGAAGCCGCGATAGAAGCCCAGGCTGATCGCCATCGAGGCGGCGGCGGCGATGGCGGCGGCCTCGGTGACGGTGACGATGCCGCCATAGATGCCGACCAGCACGATCGCGGGCACGAGCAAGGCGGGGATGGCGCGCCAGGTCACGCGCCAGCGCTCCGCCATGGGCAGCGCGGGCTCGATCGGGAAGTTGCGCCGCCGTGCGTCGTACCAGACCCAGAGCAGGAAGGCCGCGGCCTGCAGCAGGCCGGGCAGGATGCCGGCGAGGAACAGGCGCGGAACCGACTGCTCGGCGACGATGCCGTAGAGGATCAGCGCCAGGCTGGGCGGAATCACGATGCCGATCGTGCCCGAGGCGCCGATGACGCCGAGCGCGAACGAGCGCGGATAGCCCTTCTCGAGCATGGCGGGCAGCAGGATCGTGCCCATGGCGAGCGCCGTCGCCACCGACGAGCCGCAGATCGCGGCGAACAGCGTGCAGGAAACGACGGTGACGAGCCCCAGCGAGCCGCGCACGCCGCCGATCCAGGCGGTGCAGAGATCGACCAGCGCCTTGGCGACGCCGCCCTGCCGCATGAACGCCGCGGCCATCACGAACAGCGGCAGCGACATCAGGGTGGAGGAGTTGAGCGAGTCGATCACCACCTGGGCCATGCCGATCAGCGGCTGGTCCGAGAAGAAGAACAGCGCGGCGGCGCAGGCGCCCAGCACCAGGAAGATCGGCATGCCGGACGCCAGCAGGCCGAAGAACATCACGAAGAAAAGCAACGTCCCCATCGCCGCTCAAGGACCTCCGCCGGAGAGCGGCATCTCGTGCTCGGGCACGTGGCCCACCGTCATCGTCGCCGGGTCGAAATGGAACAGGTAGCGCCACAGGCGGATGCCGTAGCGCACGGTCATCAGGACGCCGCCCGTGGGCAGCGCGCTGTAGTAGATCCACATCGGAAAGCCCAAGTCGCTGGCGCTGTGCTCGTCGAGCGTCCACGACGACCAGGCGATGTGCACGCCGTACCAGATCATGCCGAGGCAGAAGGCGAGCGCCACGACGCAGTTGAACGTCTCCATCCAGCGCTGCCCCCGGGGTCCCACCAGGCGCAACACCAGGTCCGGCCGCACGTGGCCGTCGGTGCGCACGAGCTGGCTCGAGATGATCATCACGCCCCAGACCACGAGGTAGACGATCACCTCCTCGGCCCAGCTTATGGCGTAGGCCGGAAAGAAGTAGCGTCCCACCACCTGGACGACGCCAACGATCATGGCGACCGCGCCGAGCAGCCCGACAAGCGTGCGCTCGACGCGATCCCACCAGCTAGCGTTGCGATTCACGGGCGCAGACGGCTCACGCCGATGAGCCCACGGCTTCCTTGACCAGGGTGACGATCTCGTTCGAGAGCTTGGCGTCCTTGATGAGCGAGCCGATGTCGCCCATCATCGCCTTGCGCGTGGCGGCGAGATCCTCGGCGCTGGGGTCGTGGATTTTCACGCCGTTGCTCTCCAGCACCTTGCGCGCATTGGCCTGGCTGTCGGCCGCGCCCTGGCGGTAGCGGCCGATATTGGCGGCCCACAGGTCGGTCATCATCTTCTGCTGCGCCGCCGAGAGCTTGGACCAGAAGCTTTTGGCGATCATGGGGATGTACTGGCCCATGAACTGGTGGTCGGCGTAGGAGAACTTCACGCCGGCTTCCCAGAGCTTGGCGGAGTTGCAGCTCTCGTCGGTCGACACGAAGGCGTCGAACGTGCCCTGCGAGAGGGCAAGCGGCACGTTGGGCCAGGCGGTGGTGTTGGCGATGCCGCCGGCGAACTTGATGCGCCAGGAGATCGCGGCGCCGCCGGGGCTGCGGATCTTCAGACCCTTGAGTGCGCTGAATTTGTCGAGCGGCACCTTGGTCGAGTACCAGTTCTGATAACCGAGGTCGATCCACGGCCCCAGTACCTGCGTATTGAGCTTGCCCTCGAGCTCCTGGTTGACCTTGGCGCCGGCCTTGCCGTCGGTCGCCTTGTGCGTAACGTCGATCGGCACGCCATAGAAATAGGGCAGCTGGACCATGTCGCAGTCGGGCACCAGGCCGGTCAGCACCCAGGCGCCGGGCGCCGCCATCTCGACCTGGCCCTGCAGCAGCGCCTTGCTCACATTGAGGTCGGCAAAGAGCTGGCCGGACTGGAACAGCTCGCCCTTGATCTCGCCCTTGGAGGCCTGCTCGACCTTGGCGAGGTAATCGACGATGGCGACGTTGCGTGGATGGCTGGGCGCCGTGTCGAGCGAGCAGCGCAGCTTTAAGGGCTCCGCGGCGCGCAGCACCGCGGGTGCGGCCAGTGTCGCGGCCGCGACACCGACGAAGGTCCGGCGACCGATACGAGCATGCATGGGACGGTTCCTCTCATTTTGCGTGTCAGGATGTAATTTCTTCCTGTTGCCGTCCAGTCTCGACCGCGGCCGCCCCAGCCGCAGTCCCGCCAAGTGTCGCAGGTTCGCTCAGCGCCCTGCGGTGCGGACCCAGACCTGCCTCCCCCGTCATACGGGGGAGGTGCCCGCGCCGCGGGCGGAGGGGGAAGGCCGCACAGACGATCTCGGAAAATTTCAGATCTGCTATCGGCGGATTCCTCGACTGCGGCTTTCCCCCTCCGGCCCTTTGGGCCACCTCCCCGGTATGACGGGGGAGGCAGGTCCTCTTCTGCTCAGATCTCGACGAGCGCCAGGTCCTGGAACCAGCTCTGGGCCTGGACGTACTTCTTGATCTTGGCCGACAGCGCCCGCGGCGTGGTGTCGTGATAGACCCAGATCATCACCGCATCGTCGACGGCCTTGGCGTGGATCTTGGCCGCGATCTCGTCCTGCCTGGCCGGGTCGAAGGCGTTCTTCAGCTCGACCACGAGCTGGTCGACCTCGGGATTCTTGTAGAAGCTCCAGTTCACGCCGACAGGCGCGGTCTGATCGGAGGCGAAGAAGCGGTTGACCGCATAGAACGGATCGGACGTCACGTGGGTGACGTTGGTGGCCGAGACGTCCTTGTTCATGTCGGCCTTGGCGCCGCCCCGCCAGCCCGTCATCAGGGCCTCGAGCTCGACCGGTTTGAAGTCGATGTTGAAGTAGGCCTCCTTCAGCATTTCCTGGATGGCCTCGTTGACGGTCTGGTTGGTGCCGCTGGCCTGGATCGAGATCCGCGCCTGCAGGGGCTTGGTCTTGCTGTAACCCGCTTGGGTCATCAGCGTGCGCGCCTCGTCGGGCGCGTACTTGATCTCGAAGCTGGGCTTGCCGAACCACGGGCTGCTCTTGTCGACCTCGCCATAGGCCGGCGTCACCAGCCCGCCCAGCAGCTTCACGATGGCGTCGCGGTCGATTGCGAGGTTGGCCGCCTTGCGCACCCTTATGTCGGTCCACGGCGATCCCTCGACCAGCGAGGGATGATACTGGAAGACGTGCGGCGTGATGTTGCTCGAGATCCGCGCCCCGCTCTTCTTCAGCCGGTCCAGCACGTCGGGCGCCGGCCCGTCGATCATATCGACGGCGCCGGAGATCAGGGCGGCGCTGCGGCTCGAATCTTCCGGCGCGCAGACCAGGACGAAGCGGTCGACCTTGGGGATGCGCTTGGGGTTCCAATAGGCCTCGTTCTTCATCAGCTCGGCGTGCTCGCGCGGCACGAAGCGGGTGAGCTTGAACGGGCCGGTGCCCGACGGCTCCATGGCGAACTTGTTCCAGTCGCGGCCGAGCTTCTCCCACTGCGTCGGGCTCGAGACCAGGAACCACAGGAGCTGATAGGGGAAGAGCGAGTCGACCGACTTGGTCTTGATCTCGATCTCCAGGTCGCCGCTCTTCCTGTAGCTCGCGAGGCCCGGCAGGCGCGGCCGCACCTGCGCCGACTGGCGCGTGTCGAACTGCGGCGCATCCTTGTTGAAGACCTTCTCGAGGTTCCAGATCACGGCGTCGGCGTCGAACGCCGAGCCGTCGTGGAACTTCACGCCCGGGCGCAGCTTGAAGGTCCACAGGGTCTTGTCGGCGTCGCCCACCTTCCACTCGGTCGCCAGCCCGGGGATCATCTTTCCCGGCCGGTCCGACACGTCGAGTTCCCAGGCGATCAGCGGATCGTAGATCGTGTGCCCAGTATATTGGTAGGCGTTGGCGCCGCGATCAGGCTGACCGGTCGTGAGCGGAATGTCGGTCATCGGAATGCCGTAGCGCACGACCTTTTCCTGCGCCCAGGCGGCGTGCGGCACGGCAAGCGCCGTCGTGGCGGCAAAAAGCGAGCGGCGTGAGAGCTTCATGGTGTCTCCTGAAAGCGGAAAGTCGCCTGCCTACGCATGCGACTCTCGTGCCAGAAGTCACGCCGGACCGCGGGCCTCCAGGCCCGCTCTTGTCATCCTGAGCGAAGGATCTCATGTCGGTTGCAAGCGGCGTTGAGGTCCCTTCGGCTGCGCTCAGGGCATGCCTTCGCTTCTCTCGGGACGACAAATCAGAAGGCTGGTATGATGAATTCATACCGGCGAGGCATTGCCCATGTCGAAAGTTTCCAAGCGCACCTTCAGCCTTCCCGCCGAGCAGGCAGCTTACATAGACGCCAAGGTTGGTTCCGGCGGCTACGCGTCCGGTTCAGAGGTCATCAGAGCGGGTCTTCGCGCATTGCAGGAACGCGATGCGGCGTTCGAACGATGGCTGCACGAAGAGGTCGTCCCGACCTATGACGCGACCAAGGCCGATCCCTCAAGTCGCATTCCAGCAAAGGCAGTCTTTGCCGAAGCCCGTGCGCGTTACAGCAGCGGACGGCGTAAGGCGCGTCGTTGAACCGTCGAGCCGTCACCTTCACGCCACAGGCTCGCAGTGACCTTCTCAGTATTGGCGATTGGATTGCAGAACGTGCCGGCCACGAAGTTGCGCTGGGTTACACGGCGCGCCTGGAGGCCGGATTCGAACGACGGGTCGCGATCGTTTTTGTCGTTTCCGACGACGAGGTAACGATTCTACGTCTCCACTACGGCGGCCGGAATTGGTCATCTAGCTGAACGCCTCTTCTCCCAGGTGCCACGCGTGGAAGCCTTCGGGTATTTCGTCGCGCGGTCCGGCGATCGATCGGCCGCTTGC
>JABCYT010000034.1 GCA_013290035.1 Alphaproteobacteria bacterium | reverse complement strand
CATAGAAATCCTCGACAAGGCGCCCAACGCCGAGGAGTTCCTCGAGCACACCAAGCTCGAGATGTTCCAGGACCAGGTGTTCTGCTTCACGCCCAAGGGCAAGCTGATCGCCCTGCCGCGCGGCGCGACGCCGATCGACTTCGCCTATGCGGTGCACAGCCAGGTCGGTGACACCTGCGTCGGCGCCAAGATCAACGGCCGCATGCTGCCGTTGCGCACCCAGCTCTCCAACGGCGACCAGGTCGAGATCATCACCTCGAAGGCGCAGACGCCGTCGCCGACCTGGGAGCGCTTCGTCGTCACCGGCAAGGCCAAGGCCGCGATCCGCCGCTTCATCCGCGTGCGCCAGCGCGAGCAGTACATCCAGCTCGGCCGTTCGCTGCTCGACAAGACCTTCCACGAGGAGGGCTACACGGTCACCGACAAGGGCCTCGACGGCGTGCGCGCCAACTTCAAGCAGGCGAGCACCGACGATCTGGTCGCCGCCGTCGGCGCGGGCCTGGTGGGCGCGCGCGAGGTGCTGACGGCGGTCTATCCGGGCCTCAAACAGCCGCGCAAGAGCGGCGGCGCCGACGTCGTGCCGATCTCGCGGGCGCGCAACAAGGCGGCGAAGGCGGCAGACGGGGGCCGCGGCAAGAAGGAAGGCGGACAGATCGCCATTCGCGGTCTGATCCCCGGCATGGCGGTGCATTTCGCGCGTTGCTGCCATCCGCTGCCGGGCGACCGCATCGTCGGCATCATCACGACCGGCAAGGGCGTCACCATCCACACGATCGACTGCGCCACGCTCGAGAGCTTCTCCGAGGCGCCGGAGCGCTGGATCGATGTCGGCTGGGACTCGGTGAGCGAGGGCGCCGCCGGCGTCTATACCGGTCGCCTCAAGATCACGGTGTCCAACCAGCCCGGCAGCCTGTCGAGCCTGTCGACGGTGATCGCCCGCCACGAGGGCAACATCTCGAACCTGCGCATCGTCAACCGTTCGATGGATTTCTTCGACATGGTGATCGATGTCGAGGTGGCCGACGTGAAGCATCTGGCCGACATCACGGCGGCGCTGCGCGCCACCCCCGCCATCAACGCCGTCGAACGCGCGCGAAATTGATGGTTCCCGCCGAGATCAAACCTCCCCCGTCACACGGGGGAGGTGAATGAACTGACGAGTGAGTGATATGCCTGCGTCTTCTCATCTGCGTCTTGGCGTGAACATCGATCACGTGGCGACGGTGCGCAATGCGCGTGGCGGCAAGCTGCCCGATCCGCTCCGGGCCGCGCGCATCGCCGAGGCCGCGGGCGCCGACGGCATCACTGCCCATCTGCGCGAGGACCGCCGGCACATCGTCGATGGCGACATCGAAGGCCTGATGCGCGAACTCAAGGTGCCGCTCAATTTCGAGATGGCCGCGACCCAGGAGATGGTCGATATCGCGCTGCGCCACCGCCCGCATGCCGCCTGCATCGTGCCCGAGAAGCGCGAGGAGCGGACGACCGAGGGCGGGCTCGATGCGGCCGGCCAGCACAACCACCTGAAGCCGATGGTCGGTCGCCTGCGCGACGCCGGCATCCGCGTCTCGCTGTTCATCGAGGCCGATCCGCGCCAGCTCGAGGCCGCGGTCGCGCTCGGCGCCCCGGTGGTCGAACTGCATACCGGCCGCTACTGCGAGCTCGAGGGCGAGCCGCAGCGTGCCGAACTCGCCCGCCTGCAAAAGGCGGCGGCGCTCTGCGCCAGACTCGGCCTCGAATGCCATGCCGGCCATGGCCTGAGTTATGCCGATGTCGGCCCGGTGGCGGCGATCCCCCAAGTGCGCGAACTCAACATCGGCCATTTCCTGGTCGGCGAGGCGATCTTCGTCGGGCTGGAGCAGGCGATTCGCGAGATGCGCCGGGTCATGGACGCCGCCCGTGCAGGGGCCGCTCCGTGATCATCGGCATCGGCAACGATTTGATCGATATCAGGCGGATCGAGAAATCGCTGGAACGCTTCGGCGATCGCTTCGTGCAACGGATATTCACTGAGACTGAACAGAAGCGCTCGGAGGGCAGGGCGACGCGCGCGGCGAGCTACGCCAAGCGTTTTGCGGCCAAGGAAGCCTGCTCCAAGGCGCTGGGCACGGGCCTGCGTCGCGGCGTCTTCTGGCGCGACATGGGCGTCGTCAACCAGCGCGGGGGCAGACCCACCATGGCCTTGACCGGCGGGGCTTTGTCGCGGCTGGAAGAGCTCACCCCGGCCGGAATGTCGCCGCAAATCGACCTGACCTTGACCGACGAATACCCAATGGCGCAGGCGATTGTGATCATTTCCGCCGTACCCCGTTCATGAGCCGAGATATGCATGATGGGGGCCCCTGCATTTTGCAGTGCTCCCATGCCGCGGCCGCAGCGGGAGACAGCAGCTTTGGGCCCTGCTATAGGCGCGGCTTGTTAAACTGGTACGGCGATGACTGACGTGGCTGAACGTCGTAAGCGTGGACAAGACAAGGCCGGCGGCTGGGGCGAAACCATCCGCACGGTGGTCTATGCCGTATTGATCGCACTGGTTGTGCGCACCTTCGCCATCGAGCCGTTCAATATCCCGAGCGGGTCGATGATCCCGACCCTTCTGGTCGGCGACTACCTTTTCGTGTCGAAATACTCCTACGGCTACAGCAAGCATTCCTTCCCTTTTTCGATGGGGCTGTTCTCCGGCCGCATCTTCGGCCAGCCGCCCGAGCGCGGTGACGTCGCGGTGTTCAAATATCCCGGCGACCAGGGTCAGGGCGTCAACCGGACGGACTACATCAAGCGCATCGTCGGTTTGCCGGGCGACCGCATCCAGGTGACGAACGGCGTACTGCACATCAACGGCACGCCGGTCGAGCGCCTGCGCATCGGCGACTATGTGAAGGGCAACAACGGCCATTACCAGAAGGGCACGCTCTACAGCGAGACGCTGCCCAACGGCCGGCGCTACACGGTGCTCGAGTACAGCGACGACGGCCCGGCCGACAACACGCCGGAATTCCTGGTTCCGGCCGGCAACTACTTCGTCATGGGCGACAACCGCGACGATTCGCTGGACAGCCGAACCCGCCTGATGTTGCGCGATTTCTCCGGCTCGACGCGCGATCGCGACCAGCTCGGCTGGTATGTTCCCGCCGAGAATCTCGTCGGCCGCGCCGAATTCATCTTCTTCTCGCACGATCCCTCGGCGGCCGGCTGGCTGGAGCCGTGGAAATGGCCGCAGGCCATCCGATGGAGTCGATTCTTCACGGCCATCCACTGAAGCCGAGCGACGTCGATCTGGCGGCGCTGGCCGGCAAGGTTGGGCACGCCTTCACGCGCGTCGAGCTGGCGGTCGAGGCGCTCACGCACCGCGGCACGCTCGACCGCCGTCCCGACCTCAAGGCGGCCTTCCCGCACGGCAACGAACGGCTGGAATTCCTGGGCGACCGCGTGCTGTCGCTGGCCATGGCAGACCTGCTGCTGCGCCGCTTTCCGCAGGAGCGCGAAGGCCAGCTCGCGCGGCGCCATGCCGCCCTGGTGAGCGCCCGCACCTTGGGCGAGATCGCCCAGGCGATCGGCCTGCGCGACCATCTGATCGGCTATCGCGGCGCGCCGCCCGCCACGCCGGCGATCCTGTCCGACATGCTGGAAGCGCTGCTGGGCGCCATCTTCCTCGATGCCGGCTTCGAGGCGGCGGCGCGGGCGATCGAGCGGCTGTGGGACGAGCGGCTGGGCAGCCACAATCCCGCGCCGCGGCCGCCCAAGACACAGCTCCAGGAATGGGCGCAGGCGCGCGGCCTTGCCCTGCCGGTCTATCGCCAGGTCGGCCGCGAAGGCTCCGAGCACGAGCCGGTCTTTTTGGTCGAGGTGAAGGTCGGCACCCAACCGTCGGCGCAGGGCAGGGGCCAGACCAAGCGCGACGCCGAGAGCGCCGCGGCAAGCGCGCTGCTCGAACGGCTGGCCAAGTCATGATCGCGCAGCGCACGCGCGCGGGCTTCGCCGCCATCGTGGGCGCGCCCAACGCCGGCAAGTCGACCCTGGTCAATGCCCTGGTCGGCTCGAAGGTCAGCATCGTCTCGCCCAAGGTGCAGACCACGCGCATGCGGGTGATCGGCATCGCCATGACCGATTTGCCGGATGGCGGCCGGGCGCAGGTCGTGCTGGTCGACACGCCCGGCATCTTCCGCATCGCCAAGCGCCGGCTCGAACGCGCCATGGTCGCCGCCGCCTGGCAGGGCGCCACCGATGCCGACCTCATCGCGCTGGTGGTCGATGCCGAGCGCGGCGTCGGGCCCGAGACCGAGGCGATCATCGAGCGGCTCAGGGAGCAGCGCGCGCCGCGCTTCGTGATCCTGAACAAGATCGATTTGGTACCGCGTGAAAAACTGCTGGCGCTCACGGCCGAGCTCAACGCCCGTTTGCCGTTCGAGCGGACGTTCATGGTGAGCGCGCTCAAGCACGACGGGGTGAAGGACGTCCTGTCGACCCTGGCGGCGGTGCTGCCGGAAGGCCCGTTCCTCTATCCCGAGGACCAGGCGGCCGATTTGCCGCTGCGCCTGCTGGCGGCCGAGGTCACGCGCGAGCAGGTGTTCCTGCAGCTTCACCAGGAACTGCCCTACGAGGCCGCGGTCGAGACCGACACGTGGCAGGACAAGCCCGACGGCAGCGTGCGCATCGAGCAGACCATCCACGTCCAGCGCGACGGCCAGCGCGCGATCTTCCTCGGCAAGGGCGGCGCGCGCATCAAGCAGATCGGCGCCCGCGCGCGCCACGAGCTCGGCCAGATGCTGGAACGGCCGGTGCATCTCTTCCTGCACGTCAAGGTGAGCGAGCGCTGGGCCGACGATCCGGCACACTACCGGGCGATTGGGCTGGACTACGAGCCTTAGTTGCCGGAGTTGCGCGCGCCCAGCTTTACCTCGGCATCAGACTGAGCGCATGCAGGACGCCGCCGGCGGCGTTGCGATGGGTGACCGTCATGCCACCGCTGGCGCCGTCGATCTTCACGTGGCCGAAATGGCACGACCCTTCGAGCGGCGAGAGGTCGGTGCGGCCGGCCGGCGGCACCTTCTGGAAGACGATCTCGGGACCGAAGGTGTTGTCGAGCGTGTTGGGACCGAAGCCGCCGGCGCAGAGCGGACCGGAAACGAACTCGTAGAACGCGGTGAAGTCGGGAAAGGCCGCCCGGTTGGGATCGTAGCGGTGGGTCGCGGCGTAGTGCACGTCGGCCGTGATCCAGTGGACGTTGCGGATCCCTTCCTGCTTGATGAAGGAAAGCAGGTCGGCGATCTCGAGCTCGCGGCCGAGCGGGCCGCCATTGTCGCCGTTGGCGACCGCTTCCGAGCCGGTCTCGCTGCGCCAGTCGTCGTATATCACCAGACCGAGCGGCATGTCGGCGGCGACGATCTTCCATGTCGCGGTCGAGGCCTTGAGCGCCTGCTTCAACCAGGCGACCTGCTCGGCGCCGAGGAAGGCCGTGTCGCTCCCGGCGACGGCCTGCCGGTTGGGTCCATTGGCGCCGCGGAAGCTCCTCATGTCGAGGCGGAACAGATCGAGCCGCCGTCCCCAGGAGAATTTGTCGAACAGCCGCATCGGCTCGTCGAGGCTTTGCGCGAGCGGCATGTGCTCGCGAAACGCGCGCTCGGCGTAGCCGGCCAGCACGGCGGCACTCTTCTGCTGATAGCGCGGATCGTCGTCGAGCCGGCGCTCCCAGTACCAGTTGTCGAGGACGTCGTGGTCGTCCCAGAGCGCCACCATCGGCACTTCCGCATTGAAGCGGAGCAAGTTGTCGTCGAGGAAGTTGTAGAGATGGTTGCCGCGGAACTCCGCCAGCGTCTCGGCGACCTTCGACTTGGCCTCGCGCACCAGGTTTCTCCAGACGCGGCCGTCCGGCAGCTTTTTCTCCGCCACGATCGGGTTGTCGGCGTAGATCGTGTCGCCGCAATGGACGAAGAAATCGGGCTGGAGATTGCGCATGGATTCGTAGATCGTCATGCCGCCGACATCGGGGTTGATGCCCCAGCCTTGGCCGACCGTGTCGGCCGACCACACGAAGCTCACGTCGCCGTTGCCGGCAGGCGGCGTACGGAACCGGCCGGTCACCGGCTGACTCATGGTCTTGTAGTCGCCGAGATCGAGATAGGAGACGCGGTAGAACACGGTCTGGCCGGGCGCGACGTCGCGGATGCGCAGGCGCGAGGTGAAGTCGGTGGCTTCGAGCGCCAGCGGGCCCGCGATGCGCTGGCCGTCGGCGAAGCTCTCGGTCGTGGCGTACTCCACGAACATGCGCGCCGGACGGTCGGACCGGCTCCAGATCGTGGCGCCGTCCGCCGCGAAATCGCCGGACTGCACGCCCTGCAGGAGCTGCGGCCGCGCCGAGGCCGCCGTCTTGGCAAACACGCGGGAGGGCATCGCGGCGGCGAGCGCCCCCGCACCCAGCAGCCGGCGCCGCTTCAACCTGACCATGCGCCAGTCTAGCGCGAATCGACGAAACGCGGCATACCCGCCCTCATGGATTGGAGCGACGAAGGCATCGTGCTGTCGATGCGACCGCACGGTGAGAGCGGCCTGGTCGCATCGCTGCTGACGCACGCCCATGGACGCCACGCCGGCTTCGTGCCGGGGGGTGGATCGCGGCGGGCCCGCCCGATATGGCAGCCCGGTAATCTCGTCGAGGTCGAATGGCGGGCGCGCCTGTCGGAGCAGCTCGGCAACTATTCGGGCGAGCTGCGCGAGCCCAACGCGGCGCGGGCCCTCGACGATGCCTCCGAGCTGGCGGGGCTCGCCGCCGCCTGCGCCGTGATCGATGCGGCGCTGCCCGAACGCGAGCCGCATCCCGCGATCTTCGACGGCTTCCGCGCCTTTCTGGGCGCCCTCGGCCATCCCGGCTGGCCCGTCATCTACGTCCGGTTGGAGCTCGGGCTCCTGCAGGAGCTGGGCTTCGGCCTCGACCTCGAAAAGTGCGCGGCGACGGGCACGACCGAGGACCTGGCCTACGTCTCGCCCAAGACCGGTCGTGCCGTCTCGCGGGCCGCCGCCGGCCCCTACAAGGAGAAGCTGCTCGAGCTGCCGGCGTTTCTGTCCACCGGCGGGTTACCGGCGGATGACGATCAACTGCGGAAAGGTCTTGATCTGACGGGCTATTTCCTCGAGCGCAACGTGTTTTGGTCACACAACAAGCCCTTGCCTCCCGCGCGGTCGAGATTTATGGAAACGCTCCAGCGTTAGAACCAACAATGGCGGCGGCTTGAACCGCGCGGCCCATCCCCTCAATACGGCCCCTCAGTCCCGGTAGATGGCAAAACGCAACAACGTCGTTCCGCTGGCGGCAATCAAGCCGGTGCAATTCGGACAGGCGCTCCGCGAGCGTTACCTGTCCTACGCGTTGTCGACCATCATGGCGCGCTCGCTGCCCGATGTGCGCGACGGCCTGAAGCCGGTGCATCGCCGCCTGCTCTATGCCATGCGTCAGTTGCGGCTCGATCCCAACAGCGCCTTCAAGAAGAGCGCCCGCGTGGTGGGCGACGTGATCGGCCAGTATCACCCGCACGGCGACCAGTCGATCTATGACGCCCTGGTGCGTCTCGCCCAGGAATTCGCCGCCCGCTATCCGCTGATCGAAGGGCAGGGCAATTTCGGCAATATCGACGGCGACAACCCGGCCGCCATGCGCTACACCGAGGCGCGGCTCACCGAGGTCGCCGAAGCGCTGCTGGCCGGCATCGACGAGAACGCCGTCGACTTCCGGCCCAACTACGACGGCTCGACGGAGGAGCCGGTCGTCCTGCCCGGCGGTTTCCCCAACCTGTTGGCCAACGGCGCCGCCGGCATCGCCGTCGGCATGGCGTGCTCGATCCCGCCGCACAATGCCGGCGAGCTCTGCGATGCGCTGCTGCATCTGATCAAGACGCCCAACGCCCGCATCGACACCTTGGCCGACCTGGTGAAGGGACCGGATTTCCCGACCGGCGGCGTGCTGGTCGAGCCGCGCGAATCGATCCTCGAAGCCTACAAGACGGGCCGCGGCGCCTTCCGGCTGCGCGCGCGCTATCAAGTCGAAGAGCTGCCGCGCGGCCAGTACCGCATCATCGTCACCGAGATTCCCTATCAGGTCCAGAAGGGCAAGCTGATCGAGCGTATCGCCGAGATCATCAATGCCAAGAAGCTGCCGATCCTGGAGGATGTACGCGACGAGTCGGCCGACGACGTGCGCATCGTGCTCGAGCCACGCACCGGCAACGTCCCGGCCGAGCTGCTGATGGAGCAGCTTTTCCGGCAGACCGACCTCGAAATCCGCTTTCCGCTCAACCTCAATGTCCTCGACAAGGACAACACGCCCCGCGTCATGGACCTGCGCGAGGCGCTGCAGGCCTTCCTCGACCATCGGCGCGAGGTGCTGGTGCGGCGCTCGACCTTCCGGCTGGCTGAGATCGAGCGGCGGCTGGAGATCCTCGACGGCTACCTGATCGCCTATCTCAACCTCGACAGGCTGATCAAGATCATCCGCGAGGAGGACGAGCCCAAGCCCAAGATGATCAGGGCTTTCAAGCTCAGCGACTTGCAGGCCGAAGCGATCCTCAACATGCGCCTGCGCGCGCTGCGCCGGCTCGAGGAATTCGAGATCAAGGGCGAGCACAAGAAGCTCAGTGCCGAGCGCAAAGACCTGCGCGCGCTCTTGAAGGACGACAAGCTTCAGTGGGCGAAGATCTCCGAGGAGGTCCAGGAGACCAAGCGCAAGTTCGGCGGCAAGACCGAGCTCGGCCGGCGCCGTACCGAGCTCGCCGACGCGCCGGCCGAGATCGAGCATGCGGTCGAGGATTTCGTCGAGCGCGAGCCGATCACGGTGGTGTGCTCCGAGAAAGGCTGGATTCGCGCCGCCAAGAGCCATCTCGACGAAAAGGCCGTGGCCGAGCTCAAGTACAAGGAAGGCGACGGACCGCGCTTCGCCATCCACGCCCAGTCGATCGACAAGGTCCTGGTGTTCGCCACCAACGGCCGCTTCTACACCCTGGGCTGCGACAAGCTGCCGAGCGCACGCGGCCACGGCGAGCCGATCCGGCTGATGATCGAGCTCGGCAATGAGCAGGACATCGTGCAGCTCGAAGTGCTGAAGGGTGGCCGCAAGTTCCTCGTGGCGTCCGACGCCGGCCGCGGCTTCGTCGTGCCCGAGGACGAGGTGGTGGCGCAGACCAAGAACGGCAAGCAGGTGCTGAACCTCGCCGACAAGGAAAAGGCCCAGGCCTTCGCCGTCGTGCCCGATAATGCCGATCAGGTGGCTGCGCTCAGCGTCGGCCGCAAGCTCCTGATCTTCCCGCTCGATCAGGTGCCCGAGATGGGCCGCGGTCGCGGCGTGCTGCTGCAGAAATCCAAGGCCGACAGGCTGTCGGATGCGCAGGCCTTCCGGCTCGACGATGGCTTGGCATGGTCCAACCGGATCATCCCGGCCAACGAACTGAAATTCTGGCGCGGCGAGCGCGCCCAGGCGGGGCGCATGCCCGAAAAAGGCTGGCCGCGCGCCAAGCGCTTCAAGGACTGATCGACATGGACCTGACGCTGATCTGGAAGACGCTGCTGATCGGCGTCGTCGAGGGCCTTACCGAGTTCCTGCCGGTCTCTTCGACCGGCCACATCATCCTCGCCGAGGAGGTGCTTCATTTCGAGGGGCCGCCCGGCAAGGTCTTCGAAATCGTGATCCAGCTCGGCGCCATCCTCGCCGTGTGCGTTCTCTATCGCGCGAAGTTGCTGGCGACGGCGGGTGGCCTGATACGGCGTGAACGGCTCGCCATGCATTTCACCGCTACCGTCGTCATCGCCTTCCTGCCGGCGGCGGTGGCGGGCGTCGTTGCCTACAAATACATCAAGGCGGTCCTGTTCAATCCCATGGTCGTGGCGATCGCGTTGATCGTCGGCGGCTTTGCCATCCTGATCATCGAACGCTTTGCACAGAGGCCGCGCATCAAATCGGTCGACGATGTCGACCTCAAGACCGCCTTGTGGGTCGGTATATGCCAGTGCCTCGCCATGATCCCCGGCGTGTCGCGCGCCGGCGCGACGATCATGAGTGCACGGGCTTTTCGCGTGGACCGTGCGGCGGCAGCGGAATTCTCCTTCTTCCTGGCGATTCCGACCATGCTCGGCGCCACCGTCTACGATCTCTACAAGAATTGGTCGACACTCGACTGGCACGGCAGCGGCCTGATCGCGCTCGGATTCCTCGCGGCCTTCGTGTCGGCGATGCTTGTGGTCGGTCCGTTCGTGCGCTTCATCAGCCGGCACGGCTTTGGCGTTTTCGCCTGGTATCGCATTGCAATCGGCGCATTGGCGCTCGCGCTCTTGCTCATGCGTTGAGCCTTTTGTCGCTCCGGAGCGCGTGCCATAAGCCCGCGCAATTCATCTCGTTTCCGGAGAATGCCCGCTTCAAGAAGATCTACGAGCAGTGGAAGCAGTTCCGGGCTGAGGGGGTGCTGTGGTTCTGCGTTGTCGAGAACACGCTCGACAACTTCATGGCGCGACAGTCGGCGGCCAATAAGCTCTAGGCTTCAAGGCATTGAAAAAACTGGTAAAATCCCCGCTTAGGCGAGGCTTTTCTTTGGCCCTTCACTCGCCGCGCAACGTCCTTTCCAAGCCGGCTGCCCTATGTCATAAACCCGCCGCCACGAAAGGCAGTTCGCGTTGCAGAACGCGTTCAAGAAGCAAAATTTGCAGGGAGTTTTTCATCGATGCAACGTCGCAAGTTTCTGCGCACCGCCGGTGTCGGCGGCGCCACGATCGCCGCTGCCGGCACGCTCGCCGCGCCGGCCATCGCCCAGTCGATGCCGGAGCTCAAATGGCGTCTGACTTCTAGCTTTCCTAAGTCGCTCGATACGCTCTATGGCGCTGCCGAGTTCATGGCGAAGGTTGTCGCCGAAGCCACCGACAACAAGTTCCAGATTCACGTCTTCGCCGCGGGCGAAATCGTGCCCGGCCTGCAGGTCGCCGATGCCGTGCAGAACGGCACCGTCGAAATGGGGCACACCGCTTCCTACTATTACTCCGGCAAGGACCTGACCTTCGCGCTCGCCACCGCAGTGCCGTTCGGCCTCAACACGCGCCAGATGGACGCCTGGCTGACCCAGGGCGGCGGCGAGCAGCTCTTGAACGACTTCTTCAAGGCATACAATATTTTTGCCATCGCGACCGGCAACACGGGTTGTCAGATGGGCGGCTGGTTCCGCAAGGAAATCAAGACCGTCGACGATCTCAAGGGACTGAAGATGCGCATCGGCAGCGTGCTCGCCGGCCAGGTGATGAACAAGCTCGGCGTCGTGCCGCAGCAGATCGCCGGCGGCGACATCTATCCGGCGCTGGAGAAGGGCACGATCGATGCCGCCGAATGGGTCGGTCCCTACGACGACCAGAAACTCGGCTTCAACAAGATCGCGCCCAACTACTATTACCCCGGCTGGTGGGAGGGCGGACCGAGCATTCACACCTTCATCGCACTCGACAAGTGGAATGCCTTGCCGAAGCCCTACCAGGCGATTGTGCGGGCCGCCTGCGCGGAGGCGAATACCTGGATGACGACCAAGTATGATGCGCAGAATCCCAAGGCGCTCCGCGAGCTGGTGGCCGGCGGCACCAAGCTGGCGCCGTTCTCTGCCGCGATCATGGAAGCGTCGTTCAACGCGGCCAACGAGGTCTACGCCGAGACCAACGCCAAGAATCCGGCGTTCAAGAAGGTCTATGACTCGATGACCGCCTTCCGCAAGGAGGAGGTCCTGTGGTTCCGGGTCGCCGAGGACACGTTCGACAATTTCATGGCGCGCCAGTCGGCGGCCAACAAGATCTGAGGTCTTCGGGCCGTGACGAAAAGCCCCGCTCCGGCGGGGTTTTTTGCACGCCTTTCCAAAAGAAATCTCGCATGCCAGTCTTGGGTCGCTCAAGGGGAGTTACCGAGGCGCTTCAAGCGTCCCATGGGAGGAAAACAGTAAATGCAGCGTCGGAAATTCATCAAGACCGCGGGTGTTGGCGCGGCCAGCGCGGCGGCCGTATCGGCTGTCGCAGCGCCCGCCATCGCGCAGAGCATGCCGGAAGTTAAGTGGCGTCTGACGTCGAGCTTCCCCAAGTCGCTCGACACGCTCTACGGGGGATCCGAACTCCTCGCCAAGATGATCGGCGAGATGTCGGACAACAAGTTCCAGATTCATGTGTTTGCCGCCGGTGAAATCGTCCCGGGCCTGCAGGTCGCCGACGCGGTGCAAAACGGCACCGTCGAGATGGGACAGACCGCCGCCTACTACTATTTCGGCAAGCATGTGAACTTCGTGTTCGAGACCGGCCTGCCGTTTTCGATGAATCAGCGCGAGTACTACGCCTGGCTCTACCATGGCGGCGGCAACGAGCTGATCCAGGAGTTCTACAAGGAGTACAATTTCCGCTCCTTCATCTTCGGCGGCACGGGCGGCCAGATGGGCGGCTGGTTCCGCAAGGAGGTCAAGACGGTCGAGGACATGAAGGGTCTGAAGTTCCGCTGCGGCGGCTTCGCCGGCCTGATCCTTCAGCGCCTCGGCATCGTGCCGCAGCAAATCGCTGGCGGAGACATCTACCCGGCCCTGGAA
>JABCYT010000033.1 GCA_013290035.1 Alphaproteobacteria bacterium | reverse complement strand
CGACCCGCAGGATAGGCGCCGCGCTCATTCGGCAGGCGCCACAGCGGGACGGCGGCGGAGCTGCCACGTCCGCACCAGGCCCAGCACGCCGCCCGGCGCCGCGAGCACAAGGATCACCAGCAGCAGGCCGGTGGCGAACAGGTGGAAATCGAGCAAGCGGCCCAGGATCACCTGGGTGATGAACACCAGCATGAAGGCGCCGATCACCGGACCGAACAACGTCCCCATGCCGCCCAGCAGGGAGTAGACGATCAGGCTCAAGTTGGTGTCGTCGCGATAGACCGAGTCGGTGGTGATGTAGCCCAGCGAATGGGCGTAGATCACGCCGAGCTGCCCGGTGAGCACGGCGCTGATGACGAAGGCCATGCGCTTGTAGCGCTCCGTCGGCACGCCCAGCATGCGCGCGGTATCCTCGTCTTCGCGGATGCTCAAAAGGCCGGCGCCGAAGCGGCTGCGCCGGATCTGCCAGGCGATGAGCAGCACCACGAGGCCGGCCAGAAGATACAGCCAGTAAAAGAAGGTCGCGGGTTCGAGGTTCCTGGGCGCGACGGCCGGAAAGTTGAGGCCGAGCGATCCCTCGAAGAAATCGACGTTGTTGTTGAGCTCGGCGCAGACATGGCTGACGCCCAGCATGGCGATGGCGAAGAAGGTGCCGCGCAGGCGCAGGATCGGGTAGGAGATCGCCGCCGACAGCACGGCGCAGCAGACCCCGCCCACCGCCAGGCCGAGCAGCAGAAGCAACGGCGGCGCGACACCGGAGAAGCGCGCCTCGACGAGGCCGGCGGTAAAGGCGCCGACGCCGATAAAGGCGGAATGACCGAAGCTCGCATAGCCCGCGAAGCCGCCCAGGATCGTCCAGGCAACAGCGAGGCCCGCAGAGTAGAGCATCAACTGCCCGACCCTGACGTAGAACGGCGGCAGCACCAGCGGCCCGAGCGCCAGCAGGGCGGCCGAGGCCACCATGAGCAGCACGGCCTGGACGGGAGAGATCTTCATCGCGAGGCGCTGAACGCGTTGCCCAAGAGGCCGGTCGGGCGGACCAGCAGCAGCAGCACCAGCAGCAGGAACATGGTCACGTTGGGAAACGACGGGCCGATATATTGCGCCGTGAGCGTGCTGACCATGCCCAGCAGCAGGCCGCCCAGAAGCGCGCCGGCCGGGCTGCCGACGCCGCCCAGCACCACGACGACGAAGGCGTTCAGCGTCCATGTCGCTTCGTCGGACGGCGAGAACGGCAGGATGATGCCGATGACGATCCCGGCCGCACCGGCGAAGGCTGCCGATACGGCGAAGGTGAGCGCATAGACATGCCGCACGTTCACGCCGCACAGCCGCGCCGCCATCGTCTGCTGCGCCGTGGCGCGGATGACCCGGCCGAGGGCCGAGAACTTCAGCAGCAGCGCCAGGCAGCACAGCAGGACCAGGCTGGCGAACAAAGCGCTTACCCGCACTGCGTCGAAGTTCACGGCGCCCAGGTGGAACGAGGTGAAGGCCCAGCTCGGCGTGATGTTCTTCATGTCCGGCGAGAACACCCAGATCATGATGTTCTGCAGCATCAGCGCCACGCCGAAGGTGAGCAGCATCGAGCCGAGCGGCGAGCGATCGACGGCGTGCTGGATCAGGAAGCGCTGGTAGACGTAGCCGACGGCGAACAGCACGGCCATCACCAGCGGCAGGGTGAGCAGCGGATCGATGCCGAGCGCCTGGGAAAAGATCAGCGCCAGATAGGCGCCGAGCAGGACCAGGATGCCATGGCTGAGATTGATGACGTGCAGCACGCCGAAGATCAGCGAGAACCCGACGGCGGCCAGCGCATAGATCCCGCCCAGCACCAGGCCGTCGGCCAGCGTCTGCGCGATCAGGTTCATCCGAAAACGCTGATCGTCACGCCTTCTTGTCCCAGGGTGGCGCCGGGTAGATCGGATCGGCCGAATGGGCCTCGCCGGGGAACACGATCTCGAGCTTGCCCTTCATCACCTGGCCGATCATGGAACCCATGATGATGGGATCGCCGTCGCCGTCGGGCGTGAACTTGATGCGGCTGTAGAAGGTCTCGTAGTCCGCGACGGCCAACGCGTCGCGCACGGCTTCGGCCTTGATGCTCTTCGCCGCCTGCATGGCGAGGATGTAGGTCTCGATGCAGGCCGCGGCGCCGGCGGTGTGATAGGCGACCGGGCGGGTGAACTTGCTCTTGTAGTACTCCATGAATTTCTTCGAATCACCGAAGAACTTGTCCTTGTAGGGCACCGTCTCGTCCCAGTAGGTCGAGCACAGCAACGCCTCGGAATATTTGCCGAGCGCCTCGCGGAACGACGCGAGCTGCGGCCCCAGCCCCTGGAACAACAGCTTCACGTTGGTGCCGCTGGCGATCATCTGCCGCGCCACCAGCAGCGAGTCCTGGTCGTGCATGACGCAGACCAGGAGATCGGGCGTGTTGGCGCGCACCGAGCCCAGCACGCTGGAAACGTCGGTCGGCTTGGCCGGCAGCTCGAAGCTGTCGAGCCGCTTGAAGCCCGCCGCGTCGCAGGACAGTTTCACGCCTTCGCCCGCGGTCTTGGAGAAGGCGTCGTTGGTCCAGATCACCGAATAGGTCTGCGGCGTGGGCTGCAGCGTCTTGAACAGGGCCGCAGCCGAGGCGAACTGGCGGGTGGCGCGCGGGTACATGCCGAACACGTACTTGAAGCCCTTGGTGAAAATCGCGTCGGAGCCGCCGCCGGTCTGCACCATCGGCTTCTTCGCCCGTTCGGTGATCGCCGCGGTCGGCAGCACGATGTTGCTGCCAAACGAGCCCAAGAAGAAGTCCGTGCCGTCGTCGAGCTGGCGCTGGATCAGCGTCGTGGCGCGCGCCGGATCGCTGGCGTCGTCGAACAGCTTGAGCTCGATCTTGTATTTCTCGCCGGCGATCTCGACGCCGCCCAGCACGTCGTTGAGGTAGCTGGCCGCGGTGATGTAGCCGTTGTTGACATTGAGCCCGGTCTCCGCCGCCGCGCCGGTGAGCGGCACCGAGCCGCCGAACACCAGCGTCTTGCCGGCTTGCGCCCGGGCCGATCGAATCGCCGGAGCCGCGAGAACCGCTGCTCCCATTCCCCTCAGCAGAACGTCGCGACGTCGCATGCTTGCCTCGCCTGTCTTTGATGACCCATCCGCGTCCCGGTTCTACTGCAAAAGCCGTGCCCGCGGGAGAGCCATCGACGTTTCGACGAGCAATAGGCGCGAGTTGACCGGACGCGGGCAGCGCTCGATCTTTCAGGATCATGGAGCAGCGCGACCCCCTGGACTACGACGCGCTCGTCATCGGCGCGGGCATATCGGGCCTCTACCAGCTCTACCGCCTGCGCGAGTTGGGGCTGCGGGTCCGGGTGCTCGAGGCCGGGTCGGGCGTCGGCGGCACCTGGTACTGGAACCGCTATCCCGGGGCACGTTTCGATTCCGAAAGCTACTCCTACGGCTATTCCTTCTCGCAGGAACTGCTCGACGAATGGAGCTGGTCCGAGCATTTCGCTCCGCAGCCCGAGACGCTGCGCTATCTCAACTACGTCGCCGACAAGTTCGACCTGCGACGCGACATCACGTTCCACAGCCGCGTCGGCGCGGCGCATTACCGCGAGGACAGCGGACAGTGGGACGTCACGGTGGAACACGGCAGCCGCTACCGGGCGCGCTTCCTGATCACCGCGATCGGCCCATTGTCGGCGCCGACCCTGCCGCGCATCGAGGGCGTGGAGACGTTCCAGGGCTCCTCGTTCCATACCGCGCGATGGCCGCACGAGCCGGTGGGCTTCGCCGGCAAACGGGTGGCGGTGATCGGCACCGGCGCCACCGGCGTGCAGACCATCCAGGAGGTTGCCAAGACCGTCGGGCATCTCACCGTGTTCCAGCGCACGCCCAACTGGTGCGCGCCCCTGCATAACGGCCCGATCGACGCGGAGACGCAGCGCCGCATCAAGGCCGGCTACCCGGAGATGTTCGCGCGCTGCCGCGAGACCTTCGCCTGCTTCCTGCACACGCCCGACCCGCGCGGCACCTTCGAGGTCGCGCCGCAGGAGCGAGAGGCTTTCTTCGAGAAGCTCTACGCCGAGCGCGGCTTCGGCATATGGCAGGGCAATTTCCGCGACATCCTCACGGATCGCGCCGCCAATGCGGCGGTCAGCGACTTCGTGGCCCGGAAGATCCGCCAGAGGGTGAAGGACCAGGCGGTGGCCGAGAAGCTGATCCCCAAGAACCACGGCTTCGGCACCCGGCGCGTGCCGCTCGAGACCAAGTACTACGAGGCCTACAACCAGCCCAATGTCCGGCTGGTCGACATCACGGAAACGCCGATCGAGCGCATCACGCCCAAAGGCTTGAAGACCAGCGATGCCGAGTACGAATTCGACATCATCATCTATGCCACGGGCTTCGACGCCATCACCGGCAGCTTCGATCGCATCGACATGAGGGGCCTGGGTGGCCAGAAGCTCAAGGACAAATGGGCCAACGGGCCGCAGACCTTCCTGGGCGTGAAGGTCGAAGGCTTCCCCAACATGTTCATGCTGATGGGACCGCACACCGCACTGGGCAACATCCCGCGCAGCATCGAATACAACGTCGACTGGGTGACCGGCCTGATCCGCTACATGCAGGAGCACAAGCTCAGCCGTGCCGATGCCCGACCGGAGGCGGTGGCGGCCTGGACCGATCACGTCAAGGCGCTGGGCGAAGGCCTGTTGTCCAACGAGGTCAATTCATGGATGACCGGCATCAACACCAACGTCGAGGGCAAGCAGACCCGCATCATCGCCCGCTACAGCGGCAGCGCGCCGGCCTACCGCGCGCGCTGCGACGCGGTGGCGGCGAACGGCTATCGGGAGCTGGTGTTGGCCTAGCCGGACGCCTGCTCAGGGCTGGGGGCGCGCGACTCCAGTCGCGCGTCTTCGCTGGCCGCAAGAGCAGATCGCGCCACTGGAGTGGCGCGCGCCCAGCAAAGAGACGCTAAGCTCCCTTCCTTCATGACCTCATCCCTCCCTCCCCTCGTCGCTCCCTGGCGCATCGGCGTCGATGTGGGCGGAACCTTCACCGACATGGTGCTGCGCGATGCCGCGGGCGCCGTTCGCATCTACAAGGCGCCCTCAGTGCCGGCCGATCCCAGCGAGGGCGTCTTGGGCGTGCTGCGGCTGGCCGCCCAGCAGCTCGACCTGCCGCTCAGCAGGCTGCTGCGCGACTGCGCGCTGTTCGTGCACGGCTCGACCGTGGCCACCAATACCATCCTGGAAAAGAAGGGCGCCAAGGTCGGCATGCTGACGACCGAAGGCTTTCGCGATTCGCTGGAAATCCGCCGCGGCTTTCGCGACAACCAGTGGGATCATCGCGCGCCGTTTCCGCCCGTCCTGGCGCCGCGCTACCTGCGCCTGCCGGTGCGCGGTCGGATCGGCGCCAACGGCAAGGAGCTGGCCCCGCTGATCGCCGCCGACGTCGACGCGGCCGCCCGGGTGTTCGCCAACGAAGGCGTCGAATCGGTCGCCATCTGCCTGTTCAACAGCTTTCTGGACGGCGCACACGAGCGGGCCGCGGGCGCGCAACTTTCCAAAAGCTGGGGCGGCCCATGGATCTCGCTGTCGAGCGAGGTCATGCCGACCATGGGCGAGTACGAGCGCGGCTCGACCGCGGTGGTCAACGCCTACATCGCACCCAAGGTGACGAGCTATCTCGGCGCGCTCGACGAGCAGCTCCGCCAGTTCGGCCTGCCGCGCTCCCTGCTCCTGCTGCAGAGCAACGGCGGCGCCGTCTCCGTCGCGCAAGTCGCGGCCCGTCCCGTGATGCTGATCCTGTCCGGCCCCGCCGCCGGCGTCGGCGCGCTGAAAGGCTGCACGGCGCCCGGCGAGGCGGCCAACCTGATCTCGATGGAGATCGGCGGCACAAGTTGCGACGTCATGGTGATGGCAGAAGGCGACGTGCCGGTGGCCGACCAGCTCACCATCGACGGCTACCACCTCACCACGCCGTCGGTCGAAATCCACACCGTGGGCGCGGGCGGCGGCGCCATCGCCTGGGTCGACGATGCGGGCCTGCTGCATGTCGGCCCGCAGGGCGCCGGCGCGCGGCCCGGACCGGCCGCCTATGGGCTGGGCGGCGAGCAGCCGACCGTCACCGACGCGCAGCTCGTGCTCGGACGCCTGCGCCCTGGCCCGCTGGCCGGCGGCGCCGTCACGCTGGATGGCGCGCTGGCGCGCCAGGCGGTGGAGACCAAGCTCGCCCAGCCGCTCGGCCTCTCGGTCGAGGACGCCGCGGCCGGCGTGATCCGTCTGTTGGAGCAGAACCTGCTGCACGCCGTGGAGCGACTGAGCATCGAGCGCGGCCACAATCCCGCGACCTTCACCCTGGTGGCCGCGGGCGGTGCCGGCCCGATGCACGGCAGCGCCGTGGCGCGGGCGCTGGGCTGCAGCCGCACGCTGCTGCCGCGTGCCGCCGGCGCCTTCTGCGCGCTCGGCATGCTGCAGTCCGACGTCCGCCAGGACTATCTGCAGGTCTTCGTGGCTGATCTCGACAGGCTCGATCGCACGGCCCTCGACGCGGGCTTCGCCCAGCTCGAGGCGCGCGCTCGCGACGCACTGTCCCGTGACGGTTTTGGGGCCGCCGATTCCGCGATCGAACGCGAACTCGACTTGCGCTACGACGGCCAGCAATGGCCGGTGCGGGTGGCCCTGAATGGCGCGGGCTTCGACGCCGCCGCCGCCCGCCAGGCGTTCGAAGAGGAGCATCAGCGGCTGTTCGGCCACATCCAGCCCGGCGGCCGGATCGACATCACCGCGCTTCGGGTCGTCGGTCGCGGCCGGCTCGACTGGACGCCGCCAGCCACGCGCTCGCCGCAGAGCGCCGCCCCGACGCCGCGCGAAAAGCGCAAGGTCTGGATCGATCCGGTCTACGGCTGGCGCGAAGTGCCGATCTACGACGGCGCCGACTTGCGTCCCGGCTGCACGCTCGACGGGCCGCTGTTGATCGAGGAACGCACGACGACCGCCTTTGTCGGCCCGCGCGACCGGCTCGAGGTCGACGCGCGCGACGACTTTCTGGTTCATATCGGAGCCAACCCATGAGTACTGCACCCGATCCCGTCACGCTCGATCCGGTTACCCTGGCGCTGGTGCAGAACCGGCTCGACCACATCTCGCATCAGATGGGCTGGGTGATGACGCGCACGGCGCGCTCGCCGATCTTCAGCCAAAGCCACGACTTTTCCTGCTTCATCGCCGACGCGCGCGGCACGCTGATAAGCCAGGCCGACGGCATCCCGATCCATACCGGCGGCGGCGGCTTCGCCGTGCGCGCCATCCTGCGCGACTTCAAGAGCGCAATCCGACCGGAAGACGTCTTCCTGCTGAACGACCCCTACACCGCCGGCGGCAACCACCTGCCCGACTGGGTGATCGCGCGGCCGGTTTTCGCCGCGGGCGCGCTGGTCGCTTTCGCCTGCAACCGCGCCCACCAGGCGGATATCGGCGGCGGCGCGGCCGGCACCTACAACTCGGCGGCCACCGAGATCTTCCACGAAGGCATCCGGCTTCCGGTACTGAAGCTGATCGAGGGCGGCAAGACGCGCGATGACCTGTGGCGCCTGCTGCTGATCAACACCCGCCTACCCGAGGCACTCGACGGCGACCTGCGCGCCATGATCGGCTCGACCCGCATCGGCGCCGAGCGCCTGGCGCTGCTGGTCGAGGAGCTGGGCGCCGACCGCGCCGACGCCTTCTTCGAAGGCGTGCTGGCCCATGCCGACCGCCGCTTCCGCACCTGCATCGACCGCCTGGCCGAGGGCGTGTGGCGCGCCGAGGAGTCGGTCGACAACGATTGCTTCGAGCCGATCGACGGCAGGATCGCTGTCACGCTCACGGTGAAGGACCGCCGTCTGATCGTCGACTTCGCCGGCACCTCGCCGCAGATCCGCGGCTTCAAGAACAGTTCTATCGCCAACAGCACCTCGGCCGTGTTCATGGCGCTCGCCTCGTTCTTCGAGCCCGACCTGCCCAAGAACGAAGGTGCCTTTCGCAGCGTCGAGATCCGGCTGCCCGAAGGCACCTTGGTGAACGCGCGGGCTCCCGCGCCGATGACCATGAACACGGTGTTCGTGGCGCACGAGATCGTCCATGTCATGTGGAAGGCGCTGGGCCAGGCGCTGCCCGAACGCGCCTCGGCCGGCTGGTCGAAGGCGGTGCATGCGGTCACCGCCGGCTTGCGCGCCGATGGCGAACGCTACGTGATGTATCAATGGGCGGGCGCGCCGGCCGGCGGCGGCGTGGAAGGCCGCGACGGCTTCCATCTCATCGGCCATCTCATCACTTTGGGCGGCCTCACCTTGCCCAACCTCGAAACCTACGAGCACCTCTACCCGGTCCGCTTCCGCCGCCAGGAGCTGCGCTGCGACAGTGCCGGCCCCGGCCGCTTCCGCGGCGGCGCCGGCTGCGACTACGAGGTCGAGATCTTCACCCCGGCCGACTACGCCTTCCGCGGCGAAGGCGTGGGCGCGCCCTCGAGCTTCGGCGCCGCCGGCGGCCGCGCCGGCTCGGGCGGCGAAGTGGTCCTCACCCTGGCCGACGGCAAGCGCATCCAGGCGCCGAAATACGGCGTCGAGCGGCACGGGCCGGGCACCTATCGCGCGCTGTCGCCGGGCGGCGGCGGCTATGGCGATCCCAAGACGCGCGACCCGGCGCGCGTGCTGCGCGACGTGCGTGACGAGGTGGTGAGCCCCGCCGGCGCCGAGCGGGACTATGCCGTAGCAGTCACGGCAGACGGTCGTGAAATCGACCGGGCCCGCACCGCCGCGCTCAGGGCGCAGCCGGCTTGACTCCTGTCTTGCCAGCGGCGGCAGGGCAACTGCCATTGTGCCTGCTCGCTGCATGATCACCGCCTTGCTGCCAAGAGTAGTTCGGACGCTAAGCGCCCGGAATGGTATTCTGGAATCGTGAGCCGTGACGAATGCGGCACCGGTCCTGGCGCCTGGAAGCGGAAGGTAGACTCGACATGACAACTGGCTCGGAAGCGCCGAAGGCGTCCCACTCCTCCCTGGCCGCGGCGCTGGCCGCATCGCTGAAGGCGATCGACGACGACTACAGCGAGGAGATGCGCGAAATGCGCGAAATCCTCGAAGAGGCCAGGAAGGAAGCGGAGAAGCACGAGCCGAACAAGGAGAAGCTCAGGGCCCTGTTGGCCGACGCCGGCAAGATGGTCCAGACCTTCGCGGCGCTCGATCCGCTGTGGCAGGGCATTCAACGCGTTTCACGGATGGTCGGCATTCTGTAGCGGCGGACCTGCGCGCCGCAGGGAGCACGATCGGCGCCCGGCAAGGGAGGCGGCGGCATGCGCGGGAAATACGTTGCGGTCCTGATCGCGATCGTCGTCCTCGGCCTGATCGTCCTCGGGCGCGCGGGCAGCACCCTGGTCGACTGGCTGTGGTTTTCGTCGATCGGCTATGAGGGCGTCTTCTGGACGATCTTCACCGCCCGCACCGTCCTCTTCCTCGCCGTCTTCGCCGCGTCGACCGGCGCGTTCTGGCTTTCGGGAGGACTGGCGCTGCGCTTCGCCCGGCGACCGGCGGCCAGGCCGGCGAGCGCAATCTTTTCCACGGGGCCGTCGCAAACGCCGCTGCTGCTTATCGGCTATGTGTCGCCGCACGTCTCGGGCCGCCTTCTTGTCGCCGGCGCCGCGGTCCTGCTCGGCCTGCTGACCGCCTCGATCGAGCTCTCGAACTGGGAGGTGGTGCTTCGCTTCCTCCACCAGGTGCCCTATGGCGCAAGCGAGCCGGTGTTCGGCAAGGACATCGGCTTCTATCTGTTCTCGCTGCCGACCTACGTCGCGCTCAAGAACTGGCTGCTGCTGCTGCTGTTCTTCAGCGCCGCCCTGGCCGGCGCGGTCTATTGGGTGCAGGGCGACATCGAGCTCGACAGGCCGCCGCGCCGCCTGTCGTCCGCCGTCCTCATCCACGGGTCGGTGCTGCTCGGCCTGTACTTTGCGGTCAAGGCCTGGTCCTACGCGCTCGATCGCTTCATGCTGCTCTACAGCGACAACGGCGTCGTCGTCGGCGCGGGCTACACCGACCTCCACGTCAGGCTGCCGATCCTGTGGTTCCTGGTCGGGCTGGCCATCCTCTGCACCATCGCCGCGTGGGCCAACGTGCGTTGGCGGACCTGGCGCATCCCCGCGGCGGCCGTACTGCTGCTGTTCGCCAGCTCGATCGTGGTCTCTGGGCTGTTTCCCGCGCTGTTCAACCGCTTCTACGTGAAGCCGAGCGAACTGCAGCTCGAGACGCCTTATATCGAGCGCAACATCGCCTTGACGCGGCAGGCCTACAACCTGCAGCAGATCGCGGTGAAGCCGTTCCCGGCGGAGGAACAACTGAGCTTCGCCTCGCTCGAGGCCAACCGCCCGACCGTCGACAACATCCGGCTGTGGGACTGGCAGCCGCTGATGAGCACCTACGCCCAGCTGCAGGAGATCCGGACCTATTACAAATTCCTCGACATGGACATCGACCGCTATCGGCTGGATGGCGCCTATCAGCAGGTGATGCTGTCAGCGCGCGAGCTCGAACCTTCGCTGCTGCCGTCCAACGCGCAGACCTGGGTCAACCTGCATCTGCTCTTCACCCATGGCAACGGCGTGGTGATGTCGCCGGTGACGCGCAAGAGCGCCGAAGGCCTGCCGCTCTTCTACCTGCAGGACATCCCGCCGGTCGCCACCGGCGGTCCCGCCATCAGCGAGCCGCGCCTCTATTTCGGCCAGGCCGAGGAGCGCTATGTGATCGTCAAGGGCGCCACGCCCGAGTTCGACTATCCCAAGGGCAAGGACAACGTCTATGCCGCCTATGACGGCGCCGACGGCGTTTCTATCGGCGACACGGCGCGGCGCGGCCTGTTCTCCTGGTACTACGGCGATCCCAACATCCTGCTCACCGAGTACATCACCAGTGAAAGCCGAATCCTGCTTCGTCGCAATATCCAGGACCGGGTGCGCACGATCTCGCCCGTCCTGCGCCTCGACCACGATCCCTATATCGTGGTGAGCGGCGGGCGCCTGTTCTGGATGCAGGACGCCTACACCACCAGCGACTGGTTTCCCTATGCCCAGCCGCAATCCTCGGGCGGCCTCAACTACATCCGCAACTCGATCAAGGTGGTGATCGACGCCTACAACGGCTCGGTGGACTTCTACGTCAGCGATCCCGACGATCCGCTGATCCGGACCTACCAGCGCATTTTCCCGGGCCTGTTCAAGCCGCTGTCGGCCATGCCGGCCGACCTGCAGCAGCACATCCGCTATCCCGAGGATCTCTTCCTCATCCAGGCGCAGCTCTACCGCACCTATCACATGGACACGGCGGAAGTTTTCTACAATCGCGAGGACCTCTGGCAGTTCCCGCGCCAGCCCGCCGACACCGACGGCCTGGGCGGCCGCGACGCCGCCCGCATGGCCCCTTACTACATGATCATGCGGCTTCCCGGCGAAGCGCGCGCCGAGTTCGTCCTCATGCTGCCGATGGTGCCGAGCCAGCGCGAGAACATGATCGCCTGGTTGGCGGCGCGCTGCGATCCGCCCGACTACGGCAAGGTCGTCGTCTACGAATTTCCCAAGGAAAAGCAGGTCTTCGGGCCGTTCCAGATCGAGGCGCGCATCCAGCAGAACACCGACATCTCGCAGCAGATCTCGCTGTGGAACCAGATGGGCTCGCGCGTCATCCGCGGCCATCTCCTGGTGGTGCCGATCGAGAACTCGATCCTCTACGTCTCACCGCTCTACCTGCGCGCCGCGACCGGCCAGCTGCCGGAGCTGAAGCGCGTGATCGCCGCCTACGGCGGTCGTGTGGTGATGGAGGAAACGCTGGGCGCGGCGCTGGCGGCGCTCTTCAAGGACACCGCGCCGCCGCCGGCACGCCCCGCCGAGGCGGGGGCAGCGACGCCCGCCGGTCCGGCGGATGCGCGTGCCCGCGAGGCACTCATCCACTATGACCGGGCCATCGAGCGCCTGAAGGCGGGAGACTGGAGCGGCTTCGGCACGGAGCTGGATGCGCTCAGGCCACTGCTCGAGACGCTCGGCCGACCGGTCGGAGGCCATTGACGCGGGCCGCATCGCCGATGTCACGCGCCCATCGGCAACGGAATGCTAGGATCGGCCGGTATCGACGGCCCGTCCGGGGCGTCGAAGGAGGCGAGCGTTGAGTGTTCTCGAAACCAGGCACGACCAGATGTTCCCGGTGCTGTCGGCGGCGCAGATCGAGATCGCACGCCGTTTCGCCAGCGGGCCGCCGCGCCGCTTCGAGCCGGGCACCGTGATGGTCGAGGTCGGCGAGCTGGCCGCGCCGATCTGGCTGGTGCTTGCCGGATCGATCGAGGCCTCGTGGCGGGACGGCCTCGGTCATGAAACCGCGATCAGCAGCGAAAGTCCGGGACAATTCTCCGGCGAGATTAGCCAGCTCGCCGGTCACACCTCGCTCGTGGTGGCGCGCGCGGGCCCGGAGGGCTGCACCGCCATTCCGTTCGACTCGGCCCATCTCAGGGCGCTCATCATCGGCTCGGCGGATATCGGCGAGATCGTGATGCGCGCCTTCATCCTGCGCCGGGTCGGGCTGATCGAAACCGACCGGTCCGGTTCGATCCT
>JABCYT010000032.1 GCA_013290035.1 Alphaproteobacteria bacterium | reverse complement strand
GCCAAGGACAACATTGGCCCCTCTTCGGACCAAGGCGTGAACCGAATTGCCGCGGGCATTGGCGCAAGCCTGCCTCAAGCACGGCAATCCGGCTGAAGTCGTTTCCCAGCGCAGACATAGATTCGGGTGAACGAGCGCGCACGCGCGCAGTCCGATGTCAGGAGGGAAATCATGATGGCCAAGGCAACACAGGTGTTCCTGGCGAGCGTCGCCGTTGCCGCGCTGTGCCTCACGACGGACGCCTTTGCCCGCGGCGGCGGTGGCGGCGGCCACGGTGGTGGTGGCCACTTCGGTGGCGGCGGCCATTTCGGCAGCATGCATTTTGGCGGCGGTCACATTGGCGGCGCCGCTTTCGGTCATGTCGGCGGGTCCGGCCTGAGTCATATCGGCGGCGCCCACTTCGGCCACATAGCCACGCCCGGCCTCGGCCACGATGGCGTTGGCGGTCGCCCCGGGCTCCATCGGTTTCACGACGTCGCAAACCTCGACGGCCACGAGTTCAATCGCAACGCCTTCGGCAGCGAGCACGCGTGGAACCGCTGGGGCGACCATCACTCGGGTGCCGCCTGGCATCGCTGGGGCGGGTGGTACGGGCCCGTCTTCTGGCCCTATTTGTACGGCGACGTCCTGACGTACTCCCTCTGGCCTGGCGCCTATTACGACCCCTTCTGGGCCTACGGACCTGATGCCTTCTTGTCCGGCATTTACTGGCCCGGCCCGTCCTATTCCGCTTGGTCCAATGCCCAGTATGACGGCCTCTACGACGTCTATGGCGCCGGGCCGCCAACCGACGTCGGTGCACCCGCCACGGCTCAACAGGCGACGGACCCGACATCCGACGATATGACATTGACCTGCAGCGGATTGGCGCCGGGCGTAACCGGCGTGCCGATCGACCACATCATCGCGCAGGCGGTGCAGCCGACGGGCAATCAGATCCAGGCGCTCGATGATCTTGAAATCAGCGTGGACAGGGCGAGCGACGTCGTCAAGGCGTCCTGCCCGATCCAGGTGCCGCTGACGCCGCTGGACCGGCTCGACGCCGTGGAAAGAAGGCTCGATGCCATGATCCAGGCGGTCCACATGGTGCGGGCGCCGCTGGAGCGTTTCTACAGTACGTTGAGCGACGCGCAGAGGGCGCGCCTTACCGCAATGGCCGAGCAGGCGAACGGCAGTTCGCCCGCCGCCAGCGGCGTGGCGACGCTTTGCGACCCGCGCGCCGCAAGCTTTGCACAACTTCCCGTGGACCGCATCGAGCGGACGATCCAACCCACCCAGCAGCAGGAGGTCGCCTTCGAGAAGCTGAAAGCGGCATCGGCCAGCGCCGCCGCTTCGCTTCAGGCATCTTGCCCGGCGAAGGCGCCGGAAACGCCGGTGGAGCGGATCGACGCGGTGGAGATGCGGCTCGATGCTATGGTTCGGGCGGCCAAAGACGTGCGTCCGGCCCTTGGTGCCTTCTACGCCACTCTGAGCGACGAGCAGAAGGCTCGCTTCAATATTCCGGCGTTCTCCACGAACGCGGCCGCACTGTAGCCGATCGTGGCGGCTGCCTCGATCGGCTCATTGAGCCCGTTAGACAATCCAAGAACCCTAAGATCCCATTAGACGCTTCTGGCCAAATCTAAATGCTTGAAATCCGCGCTTCGCTCCGTAGCGCGTTGAAAGAGCCCTGTTTTTCGACAACGGTTGCGTAGTCGGGCAGGGGGTCAGCGCAGGCCACTTGAGCTTTCATCGCTCTGCGTGTCGCGATGCGCAGCACGCTGGATCACAAGCGCCATGAGAGTCGCGAGAGACCCCCAGTCAAGGGAAGCGGGGTCGAGCGCCAACCACAGCAAAAATGGTTAGAACAAATCTTCAAAATTAGGAACCGCTGCTCTATCCAGCTGAGCTACGGGGACGTCGTGCGTTACCTAGCAAAAGCGCTGTTGCCAGTCATCCATGGCATCAGGGTCCGATGACGTGCGAAGATCGGCCATTAGTTGCCGACATTCCTGGTTTCTTGCCTGTTGAACAGGCCCATACTACGGTCTTCCACCGCCATATTACCGGGCAACAAGGGACAGCACGATGATCCGATGCGTTCGGATTTGGACCGGCGAAGACGAGAACTCGCACTTCGAGGAGGGCTACATCGAGCTTGAGCCCGGCGCCCACGGCGACCTTCTCAGCGGCAAACTCGACACCGCCCATGCGTCGTTCCAGGAAACCGCGTCCGGCGGCACGCTCGCCTGGCACACCGCGCCGGTCCGCCAGCTGGTCATTACCTTGAGCGGGACCCTCGACTTCCAGACGCGCGGCGGCCAGCACTTCTTGCTGAAACCGGGCGATATCCTGCTGGCCGAGGATACGGCGGGCGGCGGGCATACCTGGCGGCTGGTCGACGATCAGCCCTGGCGGCGCGTCTATGTCGTATTGGGAAACGACGTGCCGGTTCCATACAAGCGCGCCCAATAGACCTTTCAGGGGAAATCGCATGAGCGACAGCAACGACGTCACGACTGCCGATGTCGTCCTGGTGGGAGCCGGTATCATGAGCACGACGCTCGCCGTGTTCCTGAAGGAGCTGCAGCCCCATCTCAAGCTCGAGATCATCGAGCGCATGCCGGGCGAAGCGCAGGAGAGCTCGGGCGCCTGGAACAATGCCGGCACGGGCCATGCCGCCAACTGCGAGCTGAACTACACGCCGATGCGCAAGGACGGCAGCATCGACATCTCCAAGGCGCTCGAGGTCAATGTCGAGTTCGACATGTCGCGCCAGTTCTGGTCGTATCTCATCAAAAAGGGCGCCATCGCCTCGCCCGATTCGTTCATCCATCCGGTGCCGCACATGAGCTTCGTGATCGGCGCCGACCGCGTGGCCTTCCTCAAGAAACGCCACGCCGCGATGAGCGCGCATCATCTCTATCGCGGCATGGAGTATTCGGAGGATCACGCCAAGATCGCCGAATGGGCGCCGCTCGTCATGGAAGGCCGCGATCCCAAGCAGGCCGTCGCCGCCACGCGCATGGTCATCGGCGCCGACGTGAACTACGGCGCCCTCACCACCAACCTGATGGACTACCTGAAGCGCCAGAACGGGTTCAAAGTCCATTTCTCGCACGATGTGACCGGCCTGCAGCGGCGGCCGACCGGCGATGGCTGGCAGCTCGATGTCAGGGACGAGCAGACCCACGAGACGCGCCGGATCGGCGCGCGCTACGTCTTCCTGGGCGCAGGCGGTGCGGCGATAACGTTGCTGCAGAAATCCGGCATCCCCGAAGCTAGGGGCTTTGCCGGCTTCCCGGTGAGCGGCATCTGGCTGCGCTGCGGCAAGCCCGAGATCGCCGACCGCCACGCCGCCAAGGTCTACGGTATGGCGGCCTCGGGCTCGCCGCCGATGTCGGTGCCCCACCTCGACACCCGCATCATCGAGGGCAAGCGCTGGGTGCTGTTCGGCCCCTATGCCGGCTTTTCGACCAAGTTCCTGAAGCACGGCTCGCTGCTCGACCTGCCGCTGTCGCTCCGGCCCGACAACCTCCTGCCGCTGCTCGCCGTGGCGCGTGACAACTTCCCGCTGGAGGAATATCTGGTCGGGCAGGTCTTCCAGAGTTCGGGGCATCGCTACAAGGCGCTGCGCGATTTCTATCCAAACCTGAAGGAGTCCGACTGGGAGCTCGACGTCGCGGGCCAGCGCGTGCAGATCATCAAGAAGGACCGCCTGCACACCGGCACCCTGGAATTCGGCACCGAGATCGTGTCGTCGGCCGATTCATCGATCGTGGCCCTGCTCGGCGCCTCGCCGGGCGCCTCCACAGCCGTCTGGATCATGGTCCACATGCTGGAGAACTGCTTCCATGAGGAGCTGGTCGGCCACTGGGTGCCCAAGCTCAAGGAGATGATCCCCTCCTACGGCCATGACCTGAAGACGGACGCCGCGCTTACCGAGCGGGTCCGCAAGGAAACGGCCGCGGTGCTGGGTCTGCAGACCGTCTGACGGCCGGCAGCCAGACCATGTCGGGGCAGAAGGCACCGCTTGCCGAAGCGCTGGAAGTCCTGTTGCGCTTCGGCACCTTGATGCTGCGCGCCGGCGACACCGCGTTTCGCGTGCGCGATTCGATGGGCATGCTGGCCACCAGCATGGGTATCGAGAGCCTGGCGCTGCACATCACGATCGACGGCATGACGGCCACCGTCCGGCGCAAGGGCGAGCAGCTGACCCGGGCCAGCGAAGTGTCGCCGCCCGGGATCAACGCCTGGCGCATCGGCGCCCTCGAACGGCTCGCGCGCAAGCGCCGCCCCGACCTCGCGCCGAAGGACCTGGCCGCCGACCTCGACGCCATCGAAGCCGTCCCGCCGATCAACTCGATCATCACGGTGGCGGCCGCGATCGGCCTCGCCTCCGGCGCCTTTTCCTACCTGAACGGCGGCGACATGCTGGGAACCGGCGCCGCCATCGTCGCCGGCGGCCTGGGCCAGGCCGCGCGCATGCTGATGTTCCGCCGCCACCTCAACCAGTATGCCGTGACGACGCTGTGCGCGATCCTCGCCTCGGGCTCCTATTGTCTGATCGTGACAGGCATCTCCCGCCAAGGCTTTCAGCCTTCCGACGCGGTCGGTTTCATCTCCTCGGTGCTTTTCCTGGTGCCTGGCTTCCCGCTGGTCGGATCCCTGCTCGACCTGCTGCAACACCAGACCATGGCGGGCATGGCACGGCTGGCCTACGGAACCCTGATCCTGCTGGCCGCGGCCTTCGGCCTCTCCCTCGTCGCCGCGGTCGCGGGCCTTGTCAACGTTCCCGACGCCGGCGCACCGCACGGCGTCGAGCTTGTTCCGGTGCTGTGGCGGGCCGTCGCCAGCTTCGTGGGCGGCTGCGGCTTCGCCATCCTCTACAACAGCTCCGCCCGCACCGTGCTGGCCGTCGGCGTCCTCTCCCTGCTGGGCAACGACCTTCGCCTGGTGCTGCAGGATCTCGGCATGGCCCTGGCGCCCGCCACCTTCTTCGGCGCGTTCGCGGTCGGGCTGCTCGCCTCGTTGGCGCGCGCTGCGCTGCGCGATCCGCGCATCGCGCTCACGGTACCGGGCATCATCATCATGACGCCCGGCATCTACGCGTTTCAGACCATCGTCCTGCTGAACCAGGGCGACATCCTCGCCGCCATCCAGGCTGGCGCCGTGTGCTGCTTCATCGTCGGCGGCATGGCGATGGGCCTGGCCGCCGCCCGCTTCATCAGCGAGCGCCGCTGGATCGTCGAACGCTAGCCGCTATTCCGTCGCGACGTAGGGCCTGACCATCTTCGCCGGATCGACGATGCGGTCGAATTCGGCCTCGCTCACGAAACCCAGCTTCAGCGCCGCGGCCTTCAACGTCAGGTCGTTGTCCATCGCGTAGTGGGCGATCTTCGAGGCCTTGTCGTAGCCGATGACCGGCGCCAACGCCGTCACCAGCATCAGCGAGCGATCGACATACTCCTTGATCTTCTTGAGGTTGGGCCGGGTGCCCTCGATCAGGAACTTGCGGAAGTTGGTGCAGCCATCGGTCATGATGGTGATCGAGTGCGTGATGTTGAAGATGATCAGCGGCTTGTAGACGTTCATCTCGAGATAGCCGCCGGCGCCGCCCATGCCGACGGCCACGTCATTGGCCATCACCTGGACCGCGATCATGGTGAGCGCCTCGGCCTGGGTCGGATTGACCTTGCCCGGCATGATCGACGAACCTGGCTCGTTTTCCGGGATCTCGAGTTCGGCGAAGCCGGCGCGCGGGCCGCACGACATCAGCCTTATGTCGTTGCCGATCTTGTACAGCGAGACCGCGAGCGTGCGCAGCGTGCCGGAGAGCTGCACCAGCGCATCGTGCGCGCCCTGCACGGTGAACTTGTTGGGCGCGCTCACGAACGGCAGCTTGGTGAGCCTGGCGATCTCGGCCGCCGCGGCCTCGGCGAAGCCCGGTGCGGCGTTGATGCCGGTGCCGACCGCCGTTCCGCCCAGCGCCAGATGGTAGACGCCCTTCAGCGCGTCCTGCATACGCTCGATATTGTCGGCCAGCATGCCGGCATAGCCCGACCATTCCTGGCCGAGCGTGATCGGCGTGGCGTCCTGCATGTGCGTTCGGCCGATCTTGACGATGCCGTCCCATTCGCGGGCCTTGGCCGCGATCGCATCGTGCAGCGCCAGGACCGCGGGCAGCAGCCGGCCGGTCACGTTGACCGCCGCGGCGATATACATCGCCGACGGGAAGGTGTCGTTCGACGACTGGGACATGTTGACGTGGTCGTTGGGATGGACCGGCTTCTTCGAGCCGAGCGGCGTGTTGCTGAGCTGGCAGCAGCGGTTGGAGATCACCTCGTTGACGTTCATGTTGAACTGCGTGCCGCTGCCGGTCATCCAGACGTGGAGCGGGAACATGTCGTGATGCTGGCCGGCCAGGATCTCGTCGCAGACCTTCACGATCAGCCCGTGCGTCTGGTCGTCGAGCCGCTTGCCGTCATGGTTGGCATTGGCCGCCGCCTTCTTCAGGATGGCGTAGGAAGTGATCATCTCGCGCGGGATGAGGTCCTTGCCGATGCTGAAATGCTCGAGCGAACGCTGGGTCTGCGCGCCCCACAGCTTGTCGGCTGGCACGTTCACTTCGCCGAGACTGTCGGTCTCCTTGCGGATGTCTGCCACGCGGCACCTCTTTGGTTGATGGGTCGACAGTAAGGAACACAGCGGACCGATGAAAGTCCCCAATTGATCAGTCGTGCGTCGGCCTGGCACGCAGCGATTTTAGGGTTCCGTGACGTTTCTTGTCGTCGAGGCGCCGCCGCTTGCTGGCCTTGGGTGTCCTGGTCTTCTTGCGCGGCACCGGCGGGCGGGCGGCGGCGCGGATCAGCGCCACCAGGCGATCGAGCGCCTCCTCGCGGTTGCGCTTCTGGCTGCGCTCGCCCTGCGCCACCAGCACCAGCACGCCGTCGCGCGTCAGCCGACGCCCGGCCAGCCGTTCCAGCCGCTGGCGCACGTCGTCCGGCAGCGACGGCGAATGGCGCACGTCGAAGCGCAGTTGCACCGCGGTCGATGTCGTATTGACGTGCTGGCCGCCCGGACCGGCAGCCCGCACGAAGGTCTCTTCGATCTCGCCCGGGTCGAGCGTCAGCGCGCCCGCGATCCAGATCGGCGCGGCTTTGGCCGCCGGCATCACTCGCGTCCGCCGGCCTTGCGCAGCATGGCCGCAATCGTGGTGTGCCCGGACTGGCGCGCATAGGCGACCGCCGTGCGGCCGGTGAAGTCCGCCGTGTTGGGGTCGGCCTTCTTGGCGAGCAGCGCCCGCACGATCTCGTCGTAGCCCGCCCGCGACGCCACCATCAGCGCCGTGACGCCCTGACGGGTCTGCACATTCGGCTTGGCGTTGCGCTTCAGCAGCATGTCGACCAGTTCACCGTCGCCGCGCTGCGCGGCATGAAACAACGACGTGTAGCCCTCTTTATCGGTGGCATCGACGATGGCGCCACCCTTCAGCAGGGTCTCGACCACGGCGCTTTGACCCGCGATCACGGCGACCATCAGAAGCGGCTGGCCCGACGTGTCGTTCTGGTTGGGATTCTCGCCTTTCAGCAGCGCCTGACGCACCTTCTCCTCGTCGCCCTCGCGCACCGCCTTGACGATGGGCTTGAGCTCGAACATGTCCTGCGCGCTCGCCATCCCGGCGGATGTCGCGAGCACCAGGCCGAGAAAGGCGCGGCGGATCATGAAGCCCTTCCTCGCGTCTCCTGGAAACGCACCTCGATGCGATCCCAGATCTGCGCTTCCAGCGAGACGCCGTCGAAACGGTTGATCTGCTGCAGGCCGGTCGGCGAGGTGACGTTGATTTCCGTGAGATAGTCGCCGATCACGTCGATGCCGACGAACAGCAGGCCGCGTCTGGCGAGCTCCGGTCCGATGATCTCGCACAGTTCCTTGTCGCGCTTGCTGAGCGTGTCCTTCACCGCCACGCCGCCGACATGCATGTTCGACCGCGACTCGCCTTCGGCCGGCACGCGATTGATGACGCCGACCGCCTTGCCGTCGATCAGGATGATGCGCTTGTCGCCCTTGCGCACCTCCGGCAGGTAGCGCTGAGCGATCACGGGCTCGCGGCTGCGCTGGGAGAACATTTCCAGCAGCGAGTTGAAGTTCTCGTCGTCGGGCCGCACGCGGAACACGCCGGCGCCGCCATTGCCGAACAGCGGCTTCAGGATGATGTCCTTGTGCTCGTCCCAGAAGGCGCGGATGGCGCGCGGGTCGGCGCTGATCAGGGTCGGCGGCATGACGTTGTCGAAATGCGTGACGAACAGCTTCTCCGGCGCGTTGCGCACACTCGCCGGATCGTTCACCACCAGCGTCTTGGGATGGATATGCTCCAGGATGTGCGTCGTCGTGATGTACGACATGTCGAACGGCGGATCCTGGCGCAGCAGCACGACGTCGATTTTCGACAGGTCAAGCATTTCCGCCGCGCCGAGGGTGAAATGGTTGCCCTTCTCGCGCCTGAGCTTCATCGGCTGGGCGCGTGCCATCACCTTGCGGTCACGGAAGACGAGCTCGCGCGGCGTGTAATGCCACACCGCGTAGCCGCGCCGTTCGGCCTCCAGTCCCAGAACGAAGGTCGAATCGCCGTCGATATCGATGGTCGACACATGGTCCATCTGGATGGCGACGTTGAGCTTCATGGGCGGATCCTAAGCGAAGGGGTCACGGGCAATGTTCGCGTCAGTTAAGCCCGCGACGCAATTCCTGCAACAGGGCCTGGGCCCGTCGGCGCAACGCGGAGTCACCCGTATTGCCTTCGATGTCGAGGAATCGCTGAAAGGCGGCAATCGCGGCGCGGCGCTTGTCGAGGCGGGCGTTGAGTTGCCCGGCCTCGAACAGCAGCTCCGGCCGGTCCGGCGCGATCGCCAGCATGCGTTCGAGCGACTGGGCTGCGCCGGCCCAATCCTCGCGCTTGGCGAGCCGCAGACGGACATTGTTCTCGAGCCGCAGCAGCACGTCGCGGTCGGACACCGGGTCGAAATGCTGGGGGTGCAGCTCGGCGTCCGGTCCGAGCACCTGCCGCAGCAGGACGCGGAGGTCGGCGGCATCGCGCACCACGCCGTCGTGGAAGGGATCGATCACGTGGCGCGCGCCGTCGATGCCGACGCGGATCAGGAAATGGGCGGGAAACGCCAGCCCTTCGGCATCCCAGCCCTGCGCGCGGGCGGCGTGGAGGTAAAGGATCGACAAGGCCACCGGCAAGCCCTTGCGCCGCTCGATCACGCGCACGAGGTCGGCATTCTGCAGGTCGTCGTAGGAATCGGTGTCGCCACGGTAGGCATAGGACCGGGCGATGACCTCGGCGAGCTGTTCCGGCGCGGCGCCGCGCCGGCGCACCAGGTCGGCGAGAGCCGACGTCATGCTCGCGACGTGCTGGCGGAACGGCGAGAGGTCCGCTGCCCCGTGGCTGTGCAGGACACTCAGCGCCAGCGCCGCCTCGAGCAGATCGAGACGACCGCCGTCCGCGGCGCAAAGCGCGCGCAGCCGGTCGAGCCTCTGCTGGATATCCGGCTCACGGCCCGACAAGCATCACTCCGGCGGCTGCCACACGTCGGGCAGATGGCGCGGCCAAAGGCCCGTGACCAGCACGGCATCGAAGCGCACCGAGTGGGCGGCGTAGCGCGGATGGCGCGCCAGGAACAGGCTGGCGGCCCGCGCCACGCGGCCGAACTGCCGGCCGGCCAGGGCATCGGCGGCAGTCGGCATGTCGGCCCGCGCCTTGACCTCGACAAAGGCCAGGATGCCGCCGCGGCGCACGACGATGTCGATTTCACCGAGCTTGGTCTTGTAGCGCCGGGCCAGGATCGAATAGCCGGCGAGTCTCAGCCGCCATACCGCGCGCCACTCCGCGACATGGCCCAGCCGGTGGGCAGCCTGGCGGGTCTCGGTCGTCACGAGACCGCCTCGCGCTTCAGCTCGAGCGCGCGGGCATAGACGTCGCGGCGTTTGAGGCCATAACGCGCGGCGACCTCGGCGGCCGCATCCTTGACCGAGGCGCCGGCCATCGCCAAGCGCAGCGCCGCGTCGAGCCGTTCGGCCGCCGGCGCTTCGCTCTCGCCCGGCGGTCCGATCACCATGGCGATTTCTCCCTTCACCTCGGGGTGCAGGCCATAGTGCCGGGCAAGCTCGGTGAGCGGGCCACGGCGCACCTCCTCGAAGAGCTTGGTGAGTTCGCGGGCGATGGCGGCGGGCCGCGGGCCCAAAAGGTCGGCAAGGTCGACGAGCGAGGCGGCGAGGCGGTGCGGCGCCTCGAAGAACACCAGGGTAGCCGGCACCGCCGCGGCAGAGGCGATGGCCCGGCGGCGTTCGCCCTCCTTGGCGGGCAGGAAGCCGCCGAAGAAGAAGCGGTCGGTCGGCAGACCCGAGAGCGCCAACGCCAAGGGAACGGCAGAAGCGCCGGGCGCGGAGGTCACGACATGGTCCCCGGCGAGGGCGGCGCGGACCAGGCGATAGCCGGGATCCGAGATCAGCGGCATGCCGGCGTCGGAGACCAGCGCCACCCGCTTGCCGGCGGCGAGCGCCCGCACGATCCGCGGCTCGGCGGCATCCTGCGTGGCATCGGAGTAGGCCACGGTGGGAGCGGCGATGCCGTAGTGGCTGGCGAGCTTGGCGAACACACGCGTATCCTCGCAGGCGATCAGGTCGGCCTCGCGCAGCACGTCGAGGGCGCGCAACGTGATGTCGCGCAGGTTGCCGATCGGCGTGGCAACAATATGCAGCCCCGGTACCAGCGGCGGTGGTTTACGCGACGCCTGCCCATCGCTAGCTTGTGATCGCTCGTTGCCGTCCATCTGCAGCCGTTCGCCGGAGTTTCGCGCCGATGCGCCAGTCCTTCTTTGCGCTTGCCACCGCCGCTTTTCTGCTGGGAGCGTGCGGCGAGCAACCCCAGACTAGCACGCCGGCCGCCCCGCCCACGACCGTCAAGGCGTCGGTGGGCTCACCGGTCACACCGTCAGGCAAGACGCGCATCGCCCTCCTGCTGCCGCTGAGCGGTGGGGCGGCCCCGATCGGCCAGGCCATGCAGCAGGCCGCCGAAATGGCGCTTTTCGACACCGGCGCCAAGGAATTGGCGCTGGCCGCCTACGACAGCGGCGAGAGCGCCGAGACCGCCATGGAGGCCTACCGCAAGGCGCGCACCGACGGCGTGGCGATGGTGCTGGGGCCGCTGTTCGGCACGTCGGCCAAGGCCCTGGCCCCCCTGGTGGCGCAAGGCGGCGCCAACGTCGTGTCTTTCTCCAACGACGAATCCGCCGCGCAGCGCGGCGTCTGGATCATGGGCATCGCGGCCCCGCCGCAGGTGCGCCGGGTGGTCGATTATACCGTCGAGACCGGCATCAAGCGCTTCGCCGCCTTCGCGCCGCAGACATCCTACGGCGAGCAGATGGTCCGCACGCTCGAAGGTCACGTTTCCATGCGCGGCGGCACCATGGCCGGGGTCGAGCTCTACGACCCCAACAGCGCCGACCTCGTGACGTCCGCCAAGCGTCTTGCCGGCGCGCTCAAAGGCGATGGCAAGCTCGCCATCCTGGTGCCGGTGGCCCCGCCCCGCCTGTCGACAGCCCTGTCCGCCCTGGCCGCCGCCGGCCTCGACAACAAGTCCGTCCAGTTCATCGGCACCGGCGTCTGGGATGTGCCCAATGTCGGCTCCGACGCCATGGCGCGCGGCGCCTGGTATGCGGCGCCCGATCCGGCGCGGCGCGCCGACTTCGAGCGCCGCTTCGTCGCCACCTATGGCCGGCCGCCCAACCGTCTGGCGACGCTCGCCTATGACGGCGTGGCGCTCGCCGGCAATCTCGCGCGGCTGAAGCCGGGCGGCGATTTTTCCGCCGAGGCGATCACCAATCCCAACGGCTGGTCGGGGGTCGACGGCATCTTCCGCTTCCTGCCCGATGGCCGGTCGGAACGCGCCCTGGCCGTGATCGAGGTGCAGGGCAACCGCGGCACGGTCGTGAGCCCGGCCCCCACCACTTTCGTCCGTCCGACGAACTGAGCGACATGCCGGCCCTGCCCCGCGCCATCCTGTTCGATCTCGACGACACGCTGATCCGCGCCTACGCCCAGCCGGAGGATGCCTGGCGGCGCCTGCTCACGGTGTTCGCCGCGCACCTCGACGCGCACGATGCCGAGGCGATCGAACGGGTGCGCTTGGCCGTCATGGACGAGGCGCGCGCCTTCTGGTCCGACTCGCAGGCCGCGGCCAAGTGGCGGCTCGACATTGCCGGCGCGCGGCGGCTCTCGGTGCGGCGCGGCCTCGCCAGGCTCGGGCGCGACGATGAGGCGCTGGCCGATCGCATTGCCGACGCTTTCACCAAGATGCGGCGCGACGAATACAAGCTCTATCCCGACGCCCACGCCACCGTCGACGCCCTGCGCCAGGCCGGCGTCAAGCTCGCCCTGGTCACCAACGGCGCGGCCGAGACGCAACGCGACAAGATCGTGCGCTTCGATCTCGGCCATCGCTTCGACCATATCCAGATCGAAGGCGAGTTCGGCCAGGGCAAGCCCGAACTCGCGGTCTACCGCCACGCGCTGGAGCGGCTCGACGTCGATGCCGGCGACGCCTGGATGGTCGGCGACAACTACGAATGGGAAGTCGTGGCGCCGCAGCGCCTCGGCATGTGCGGCATCTGGTACGATCCCTTCGAAGCGGGCGTCCCAGCGCACGCCACGGCCAAGCCGACC
>JABCYT010000031.1 GCA_013290035.1 Alphaproteobacteria bacterium | reverse complement strand
CGCTGCGTCACCCTCGAAGAAGTCGGCTCCGGCCGCCGCCTGTGGGGCGTGGCGGCGCAGGTCTACGGCCTGCGTCGCACCGGCGACGGCGGCATCGGCGATGCCGGTGCGGTGCGCGATCTTGCCCAGGCGGCGGCGCGCCACGGCGCCGACGCCGTCGCGCTCAGCCCGCTGCACAGCCTGTTCGCCGCCGACCCGGCACGGCATAGTCCGTACTCGCCGTCGAGCCGGCTATTCCTCAACCCGCTCTACGGCGATCCTTCCATCGTCTTCGGGGCGGAGCGCCTGGCTGCCCAGGCTGCGGTGGAGGAGGCGCAGGCGCCCCTGGTCGACTGGGCAGCGTCGGGCGCCGCGAAGTTTGCCAGACTGCGCCGTCTGTTCGACGACTTTACCGCTCGCGATCTTGCGGCCGGAACGCCGCTCGCCGCCGACTTCGAGCGTTTCGTGCAGGCGGGCGGTGATACCCTGCACGAGCACGCGCTGTTCGAGGCGCTGCAGGCCGAGCGGCCGGGCAATTGGGTCGACTGGCCTGCCGGCTGGCGCGAGGGCGATGCCGCGACGGTACGCTATCACCTCTTCCTGCAGTGGGTCGCCGCGCGCTCCTTCGCCGCGGCGCAGACGGCGGCGCGCGCGGCCGGCATGCGTATTGGGCTCATCAGCGACCTGGCGATCGGCATGGACCCGGCCGGCAGCCACGCTTGGGCCCGCCGGTCCGATCTGCTGCTGGGTCTTTCCATCGGCGCGCCGCCCGACATCTTCAACCCGCGCGGCCAGGATTGGGGCCTCACCGGCTTTTCGCCGCGCGCGCTTGTCGCCCGCGGCTTCGAGCCGTTCCTGGCGACCTTGCGCGCCGCCCTGGCGCATGCCGGCGGCGTGCGCATCGATCACATCATGGGGTTGATGCGGCTGTGGCTCGTGCCGCGCGGCGCGCCGGCGTCCGAGGGCGCCTACCTCGCCTATCCGCTGGAAGATCTGCTGCGCCTGCTGGCGCTCGAATCGCATCGCCACGGCGCGGTCGTCATCGGCGAGGATCTCGGCACGGTGCCGCCCGGCTTCCGCGCCCGCCTGCGCCGCGCCGGTATCGCCGGCATGGACGTGATGTGGTTCGAGCGCACCAGGCTTTCCTACCGGAAGCCCGCGCGCTGGCGGCGCGATGCCGTCGCCATGACCACCACGCACGATCTGCCGACCGTCGCCGGCTGGTGGAGCGGCGAGGACATCCGCACGCGACGCGCGCTGGGCCGCGGCGCCGCCGGCGAGGACGACGAACGCAAGCAGGATCGCGTGCGACTATGGCGCGCCTTCACCGCCGCCGGCACCGCCCACAGCGCGCCGCCGCCCGTCGACCGGCCCGGCGCCGCCGTCGACGCCGCGCTCGGCTATGTCGCGCAATCGCCCGCGCCGCTCATGCTGGCGCCGCTCGAGGACCTGCTGGGGCTGGAGGCGCAGCCCAACCTGCCGGGCACGATCGACGAACATCCCAATTGGCGCCGCCGCCTCGTCCCTGCGGCCAAGGACCTGTTCGACGCGCCCGAGGTCGAGGCCCGCGCCAGGATCATCGCCGGGCATCGCCCATGATCCCGCGCGCCACCTTGCGGCTGCAGTTCCATCGCGGCTTCACCTTCGCCGATGCCGAGGCGCTGGTGCCCTACTTCGCGCGCCTGGGCGTCAGCCATCTCTATGCCTCACCGATCGCCGTCGCGCGGCCGGGCTCGTTGCATGGCTACGACGTGATCGATCCCACGACGGTCAATCCCGAGCTGGGCGGCGAGGCGGCGTTGCGCTCGCTGGCGGCTGCGCTCGCCACGGCGGGCATGGGCCTGATCGCCGACATCGTGCCCAACCACATGGCCGCCGACCCGGCAAATGCCTGGTGGGCCGACGTGCTGCGCCACGGCCGCGCGAGCCGGTACGCCGGCTTCTTCGACATCGACTGGGAGGCCGACCCCAAGGTCGTGCTGCCGATACTCGGCAAGCCCCTGGCGGAGACGCTGGCGGCAGGCGAGATCGAAGTCGGGCGCGAGGAGCTGCGCTATTTCTCCCATCGCCTGCCGCTGGCGCCGGGCGAGTCCGCTTGCCTGAGCGACGTGCTGGAGCGGCAGCACTATCGCCTGGTGTGGTGGCGGACCGCCGGCGACTGCATCAACTGGCGGCGTTTCTTCGACATCAACGAGCTGGTCTCTCTGCGCATGGACGAGCCCGCGGCCTTCGACGCGGTCCATGCCCTGCCGCTTCGGCTTTGCGCCGAAGGCCTGTTGGACGGCCTGCGCATCGATCACGTCGACGGCCTCGCCGATCCGGCGGCCTATTGCCGGACGCTTCGCCGGCGATTGGGCAAGGACGCCTACCTCGTGGTCGAGAAGATCCTGCTGCGCGGCGAGATGTTGCCCGGCGACTGGGACTGCGACGGCACCACGGGCTACGACTTCATGAACGACGTGAGCGCGCTGCAGCACGACGCGGCGGGCGAGGCTTGCCTGGCCGAGGCCTGGGCCGCGCTGAGCGGCCGGCCGGCCGACTTCGCGCCCGAGGAGCAGGCGGCGCGGCGCGAGATCGTGGCCAGGAGCTTCTCCGCCCAGCTCGAGGCCTGTGCGACCGCCTTGCCGCGCGGCGAGATTCCCCTGCCGGCCGTGCGCCGCGTGCTTACCGAGCTGCTGGCGCATTTCCCGGTCTATCGCACCTACGGCGAGGGCGGCGCGGTGCTGCAGCGTGCCGCCGAGGGCGCGCGCACGACCTGCCTCGCCACCGATCGTTGGGCCGTCGATCCTGTCCTGCGCCGGCTCGCGACCTCACCCGGCAACGCGCGTGCCCTCGCGCGCTTCCAGCAATTGAGTGCGCCGGTCGCGGCCAAGGCCGTCGAGGACACGGCCTTCTATCGTTACGGCCGCCTGCTGTCGCGCAACGACGTCGGCTTCGATGTCGAGACCTTCTCCGCCGATGCTGCGGCGTTCCATGCCCGCGTGGCGCTGCGCGCCGCCGGCCACCCGCACGCGATGCTGGCGACGGCCACGCATGACCACAAACGCGGCGAGGATGTGCGCGCCCGCCTTGCCGTGTTGAGCAGCATGGCCGGCGAATGGGCAGCCCTTCAGGCGCGCTGGATCGAGGCCAGTGCGCCGCTCTGCACCGTCGGCGCGCCCCATGCCTGCGACATCGCCATGCTGCTGCAGACCATCGTCGGCGCGTGGCCGCTCGATCTCGATCTCGGCGATGATGCGGCGCGTGCCGCCTTCGCCGAGCGTCTCGCGGCCTGGCAGCAGAAGGCGCTGCGCGAGGCCAAGCTGTTCAGCGACTGGGCGGCGGTCGACGAAACCTACGAAGCTGCCGCGCGCCGCTTCACCGTGGCCTTGGTCGCCGAGGCGGCACTACCCGACCTGCTGCAGGAGATCGCAGCCCTCGTGCGCCGCATCGCGCCGGCCGGCGCGGTGAACGGCCTCGTGCAATGCCTGCTGCGGCTCACTGTCCCCGGCGTGCCCGATCTGTATCAAGGCACCGAGTTCTGGGATTTCAGTCTGGTTGATCCCGACAACCGCCGACCGGTCGACTTTTGCGCGCGCGCCGCGGTGTTGGGCGATGCCGACCTGCCCAGCCTCGCCGCGCAGTGGCGCAATGGCCGGATCAAGCAGGCCCTGCTCGCCGAGCTTCTGGCGCTGCGACGCCGCGTGCCTGAACTTTTCAGCGAGGGCAGCTACGAGCCGGTGCCCGTCGAGGGCCGGTCGGCGGAAGCGATGATCGCCTTCGTCCGCCGCCATGGCGATCACCGGCTGTTGGTCGCGGCACCGCGCCTGCCGCTCGACCTGCTGCAGGGCGACGACGCTATCGCCCTGGCGCCGCACATCCTGAAGGATACGGCGCTTCAGCTTGACGGCCGCGTCACACTGGATCGGCTTTGCCCGGTTCTGCCATTCGCCCTGTTGACAGCCCGGCCCTAGGCAAACGTCGAACCCGTCTCACTCCGTGGGAAAGATCCCACTCGCGCGGCAAAGCTGGGTCACCTCGGCGCGCTCGCGGACGGACGAGCCTATGCCGACCAGGACGAAATCCGCATCGATATCCGGTGCCATCAGGACGCCGACGAACGGCTCCATACCGACCTGTCGGCCCGCCGTGTTGCGACCGTCCACCTCGCCGCATACTGTGATCCGGCCGCGACTGTTCTGGACGGCTTCAATGCCGCGGAACTGCACCGAGACAGGATCCTTCATCCATCTCAGCACGCCCGTCACGACCGTCTGCTGCTGGCCGCCGTTGAGGTCGACAGGCCGGCCCGGCTCGATCGGCGCGCCGGGCGGGGCGGGCGGCCATGTGTTGTAGGGTGCCGTCAGGTAGATGGGCATATGTGCAGTGTCATCCGACATGCACGCGCCAAGCGCGACGCAGACGAGCAGCAGCAAATGGACGCGCATGGCCTCCCCCCGCGCAGGCAAGGGAGACTAACCCGTCGGGCGGCCTCGGTCGACCGTAGCCGCATGCCAGAATAATACGCACTTGCAGATCCATGGCGCCCGTTCGAGCAGCACGCCCCACGCGGTTTCGATGAACTGGCCCGGTCATCGCGAAGCGGCTAGGGTCGTCCGCGCCAACAGGCTGAACCGGGGGGCGAGATGGTACGATGGCTAGTGGCGGCGCTCGGAGCGCTCGTCGTTTTTCCGGCCGGCGCACAGAACCGCGCGGCCGATGCGCCGCCGCTTCCCCTGTCGTGGCCGGTGACGATCAATCAGGACACTTTCCTCAAGAAGTTCTGCCTCTACGAGAGCCGGATCTATTCGACGCAATCCTACATTTGCGTCGGCACCAACCAGGCCCTGCTGTGCGTCGCCGGCGATCCCGCCACCTGGTCGCTGAACCCCAGCGCCAGCTGGTGCAAGTAAATCCAGCGAAGGCAGCAAGCGCCCGGCCCGTGCTATCGTCCGGATCGCAAAGCCCTTCCGGAGGAGATGCCCGAGATGAACGCGCCCGCCACAACCGCTTCTGCCATGTCAGCCCCGGCCCGCCTGCGCGCCGCGCTGGCCGAGCCCGGCCTCGTCGTCATGCCGGCGGTCTATGACGGCCTGTCCGCCAAGCTCTGCGCCGGCGCCGGCTTCAAGACGGCGTTCCTCTCGGGCTCCTGCGTCGCGGCGAGCCGGCTGGGCGGCCCCGACCTCGACCTGTTGTCGTTCGGCGAGATGTTCGACTCCTTCCAGATGGTGCATGGCGCGGCGCCCGAGCTGCTGGTACTGGCCGACGGCGACCACGGCTACGGCAACGCCATGAACGTGCAGCGCACCGTGCGCGCCTATGGCCGCGCCGGCGCCGCCGCCGTGCTGATCGAGGACAAGATCACGCCGCGCGCGCTGACCGCGGCCGGCAAGCCCTGCCTGCCGCGCGAGGAAGCGCGCATGAAGATCCGCGCCGCCGTCGAGGCGGCCAAGGACTCGGGCATCCTGATCCTGGCGCGCACCGACTGCCGGCCGACCCAGGGCATCGACGAGGCCGTGGCGCGCATCGAGATGTATGTCGAGGAGGGCGCCGATATCCTGTTCCTCGATTCGCCCGCCGACGACGGCGAAATCCGCCGCGCCGTCGCCGCCGCCCAAGGCCGGCCCTCTTTCGCCGTGCTCTCGCCCGGTGCGCCGCGCGCCACGCCGTCGCAGAAGGACGCGGCTGCACTCGGCTTCAAGATCGGCACCTATCCGACCGGTCTTCTGTCGCCCGCGACGGCCGGCATGAAGGCCGGGCTGGCGGCGCTCAAGGCGGGCGACGCCGAGGCCAAGAGCGCGCTGCCGCCGCCCGAGCTGCGCGCCACCCTGGGCTATGCCGACTACGACGCCAAGGCTAAGCCGTTCATCGTGAACGGCTGAGGCGGAGGCGCATTCGCGACCCTTCCGTCCGCTTGCAGAACAAAGCCGCCGTCGCTGATCAGCGCTTCGGTGGTGCTGCCGGCTTTGGGTTGCTCGGTGTGAACGGCGGATACGCCCAGCAGCATGGGCAGGGCGGCAATCGAAGCTGCAATGATCGTCCGTTTCATCGGAACCTCCGCGGGGTGACGCTGAGTCAACCCGCGGAGGGCTCGCGTTGCATGCGGCGCCGGCCCCCGTTTGACGGCGGTGCCGGCGCGTTGGGGACGGTCAGCCGCGCGGCGGCAGGTCGAACTTGGCGTCCTTGAGCGCCTTCTCGATTGTCGGAATGCCAGAGGTGTCGCCCGCCTTGCACTTCTCGACGGCGGTTTGGGCGTCGACGTTCTGCGGCTGCTGTCCCCGCTTGGAACTCTGGTCGAGGTACTGCTGGTACTTGGCGACCAGCGCATTGCAATAGGCGGCGTCGCTCGATTGGGCGAACGCTGTGGCTGGCAGCGACAACAGCGCGGCGGCCAGCAGGATCTTGGTGAACGTGTTCATTATCTTCTCCATCGCTCGATGATCGAGCGACGGACAGATGTGCCCGGAAGATGGCGGCAGGCCGGCTTTAACTTTACCCTAAGCTGACGAGCGTTTACTGCCGGCTGACGGACCTTTGGGGTCACGAGATAAGATGAAGGCGGTTGCCGCGCTAGACGCGTCCCGCCGCCACGGCGTTCGACATGATCGACCTCACGCCGAATTTGTGGAACGGCAAGATGAGGAACAGATAGGCCTTGCCGAGGAAATTGTGCGGGCTGACGACGGTCGACAGCACCACCTTGTCCACGCCGTCTTCATGGACGCGCGACACCACGACCCGGAAATCCAGGTGCTTGTCGTTGCCGCCGGTGACGATCTCGGCCTCGCTCAGGGAGAACAGCGTGAAGCGCGCGATCTTGTCGCCGACGGCGTATCCGGACATGGTTTCGACGCGATTGAAATCGGCGGCGGTGGGTCCCTTCAAGCCAAACAGCGATACGATCCGGGTGCGGGCAAGCAGGAGCCATTTGGCCCACCAGGGATGATGCGCGAAAATGCCGAGATAGATCTGATCGATGCCGAGATCGATTCGGCGGAGCGGCATCTCGAACGAATCCCAATAGTAGAACTGCCGGAACTCGGGACGCGGCGGGTCTTTGCGTTCGGCAACCTTCATGGTGCGTGACCTGCCTCTTTTCGCTGACGACCGCAACGATCATGCAGACACAGGCAACACGGCCAGACCGTTCTCGACGTCGATGACGCGGTCAGGCCATGCGCCGGCGCAGCCGCATGGCCAACGCCGCCGTGAGCAGCAACCCCGCCACCGCCATCGCCAACACCGCGCCGCGCGGGCCGAGTTCTCCCGCCAATGCCCCGGCCGCCAGGATACCGAGCGGGCCGGTGCCGATGCAAACCGTGACGATGCCCATCAGGCGCGAGCGCATCTCGGGCGGCGCCTCGGTCAGCATCAGGGTCGATTGCATGTTGCTGAAGCCCGCCGTGCCGAAGCCGCCTATCACCAGCACGGCGAAGGCCAGCCAATACCAGGGCGAAAGCGCCATCACGATCAGGGCCATCATGAACAGGACCGCTCCTCCGGCGAAGGCGAGGCGTCGATCCAGGCGCAAAACGCCGGCAGCGAGGAGCGCGCCGCCCAAAAGAGCGCCCAGCGGTTCGCCGGCGGCGAAAAGGCCGACCAGGGCCGGCGAGACGTGGAAGGCGCTGAGGCCGAGCGGCGCCACGAGGCCCGAATAGGCGAAGGCGAAGGTATTGGTGACGATGGTGATGCCGAACACCAGCACGATGGTGGGCTTGGTGCGGGCAAAGGCCAGGCCCTCGGCGATCTCGGCCGGGATGCGCGCGAGATTGAGCTTGCGCGTGAGCTGCGCATGAACCAGCCCGGCCATGGCGAAGGCGCCGAGGAACTGGACGAGCGCGGTGATCGTGTAGGCGCCCTTCATGCCCAGCCACTGGAAGGCCATGCCGCCCAGCAGCGGGCCGATCATGCGCGTGGCGGCGTTGGTGGCGGAGTCGAGCGCGATTGCAGGCACGATCCGATGCGGGCCCGCGACCTCGCCCACCATGCGCCGCCGGGTCGACATCTCGGTGGCCCACATCGTGCCCGAGATCAGGTTGCCCAGCGCCACATGCCACAGCGCCAGATGGCCGGTGGTGGCGAGGCTCGCCAGCACGGTCGAGACGAAGGCCGGCCCGACAAGCGCCAGCATGACGATCAACTTGCGATTCACCGCCTCGGAGACTGCGCCCAGGAAGGCGCCGAAGGCGAGCTGCGGCAGTTGGCGCGCCGCCACCACGAACGTGACGGCGAGTGCGGAGCCCGTCACCTCGTAGGCGAACAGGCCCGATGCCAAAAGCTCCAGCCAGCGCATCGCATTGGCGAAAGCGCCGACCAGCCACAGCCTGAGGAAGTCAGGCAGCCTCAGCAGCTCGCGAACCGGGCTGCTGTGTTCCTCCGGAGAATTCATTGAGGAGGAGCGTACCCCGCTCGGGGCGCGCGACTCCACAGGCGAAAAAACAAGGGGACGCCCGAAGGCGCCCCTTGCTCTTCGAATGACTGTCTGTTGCAGCGACGGTTAGAGGTCGGTCGCCTTCTTGATGGCTGACTTGGCGTTGCCGACGGCCTTCTGCAAATCGCCCTTGGCTTCCTGCAGCTTGCCCTCGCTCTTGAGCGCCGGATCGTCGGTCGCTTCGCCGACGCCCTGCTTTACCTTGCCGGCCACCTGGTTCGCCGTGCCTTTGACCTTGTCTGACGTGCTGCTCATCTGGTTCTCCCTTGGAAATGAGCCGACTCAACGTTCGGGCCGCGAGCCCGTTGCCGGCAGGGCCGCGATTTAAGTTGCGGAAAAAGCAACGGTCTTGGCCGAACAATTCGCCGACCCCGTGCGATGCCAATCAAAACGGGCCAGCTCGCCCGCGGTGAACAACAGCGTGATCTCGGGCCGGCGCTCGATCTCGCGCAGCGCCTCGCCGGGGCTGGCGCTGACGCGGTGATCAGCAACAGCAGGAACCCCAGCACCAAGGGTAGCAGCGAGCGAAAGGATTGCATGCCGATCATCGCGTCAAGTTGTAGCGAAAAACCTGCCGCAAGCGAAAAGGACTTTGCCACGAAGGCCGGTCTGCTCAGAGAAACTGCTTGATCGCGGCGATCGCGACCAGCGCACCGATCGCCATCACCGCGCTGCCCAGCGCGATCACGCTGAGCGCCCGTCCCGGCGAGAGCCGACCCATCGACGCGGCGATCCAGAAGAACGGATCGTTGACATGGCAGATCGCCATCGAACCCGCGCCGACCGCGGCGGCGGCGAGCGCGCGGCCCGACGCGCTGTCGAGCCCGAGCGCGGGCAGCATGGGTTCGATCATGCCCGAGGCGGTGAGCACGGCGGTCAGCGAATTTCCCTGCATCGTCTTGACAATGGCGGCGGCGAGGAAGGGGGTGAGCACGCCGAAGCGGGGTTGCAGTGCGTATTCGGCCAGAAGCTCGGCCATGCCGGTTTCGTCGAATACGCGGGCAAGTCCGCCCGATGCGCCGACCGCCAGCAGCAGCGGCGCCCAGCTGCGGCCGGCCAGCGCCGAGGGCTGCCAGCGGCCGGCGAACAGCACGCCGAGCGTGATGGCGAGCGCCGCCAGCATCAACGGCTTGCTGATGCCGATATAGAACTCGCGGGCGCCGCCCTTGCCCAGGGGCTCGCTCGGCATCTGCGCCACCGACTGCACGATCAGGAGCGCGATCGGGATCAAGACGGCGAGCCACGTCCAGTCGAGCCAGCCGGCCGCTTCGGTCGAGGGGATCTGGCGTGCCACGGACCACCAGCCCAGCAGGGCGGCGATCGCGGCAAGCGGCAGCGCCACCATGAGCATCGCGGCGTTGCTGGCCTTCATCACCGAGGCTGCCGCGACGGCGAGCGGCGAGGGCGCCACCAGGGAACTGACGGCCAGCAGGGTGAGCGCGAGGCCGAGTGCCCGGCGTGGCGCATCCTGGCCGGCGGGCTGCAGCAAGGCGAGGCCGCCCGCAGCCGAGGCGCCCAGGCCCGCCAGCGCGCCGACAACGGCGGATGTCCCGGTGCCGAGCGGCTGGCGCAGCACCAGCGCCTGAACGAGCGCGCCCGCCACCACCAGCAGGCCCGCCTGCTCGAGCGTCGCGGTGAAGCCCAGCCCGAACGCCTTGCCGACCGACTGGAAGGTCATGTCGGCCGCGATGCCATAGACCACGACCGTCGCCATGATGGCGAGAAAGGCCGGCAAGTGCAGGCGCTGGATGAGCAGGACGATCGCCACGACGGCAATCGGCACGAGAAGGGAGGCGAGGAGCATGATGGGGCGACCTTAGAACAGATTTCGTCCACATCCATGGCGACGCGCATCGGAGCCCGAGCCTCCAGGCCGCCCGAACTAAGACCACCTCACCCTGAGGAGCGCGCGCTCCTCAGGGTGAGGTCTTAGTAGGCCTGCGGTCCGCTGACATCGCGTCGGCTTCCGCGCTACACTGTCGTCGTGCGCCTTCTGCTCGCCCTCCTGCTTGTCCTCGGCCTCGCCGCGCCGGCGGCAGCGCAGTCGCTGGTGCGCATCGACGGCAAGACCTTCGTCGCGCCGGACGGCCGGCCGCTCAGCATCAAGGGCATCAGTCTCGGCAACTGGCTGATGCCCGAGGGCTATATGTTCAAGTTCGAGGTCGCCAAGTCGCCGCACCAGATTTTCGCCGCCTTCGACCGTCTTCTGGGCCCCGCGCGCGCGGCTTCGTTCTGGACCGAGTTCCGCGACACCTACATCGCGCGCGACGACATTCGGTTCATCAAGTCCGTCGGCTTCAATACCGTCCGCATCCCGCTGCACTACCGCCTGTTCATGACCGAGCAGGGCGAGTTCACCGGCGAGGGCTGGGCGCTGCTCGATCGCGTGCTGGGATGGGTGCGCGAATCAGGCCTTTTCGCCATCGTCGATCTCCATGCCGCCCCCGGCGGCCAGACCGGCATCAACCACGACGACGGGCCGGGCTATCCGCTGATGTTCTACGTGCCGCGCGACCGCGCGCTGACGGTCAAGCTGTGGCGCGCCATCGCCCAGCGTTACAGCGGCGATCCGGCGATCCTGGGCTACGACATCCTGAACGAGCCGATCGCGCCCTATCACGACACGGCCGTGCTCAACATGCGGCTGGAGCCGTTCTACAGGCAGGTGACCGAGGCGATCCGCGAGGTCGATCCTGGCCGCATCGTCATCCTGGCCGGCGGGCAATGGAGCTCGAGCTTCGACATGCTGGGCCCGCCCTTTGCCGATAACCTCGCCTACACCTACCACCTGTTCTGGGCGAGCACTGAGCGCGACTCCATCCAGCGCCATCTCAACTTCGCCAATCGCTATCGCGTGCCGCTGTTCCTGGGCGAGACCGGCGAGCTCACCGACGAATGGAACGAGCGGTTCCGCAAGCTGCAGGAGGCGCACGGCATCGGCTGGGCGTTCTGGACCTACAAGAACCTCGACACACCCTCGACCGTGGTGTCGATCCCGCTGCCCGACGGTTGGTCCGAGATCGTGGCCTTCGCCGACGGCACGCGAAAGGAGAAGCCCGCCGCCGCCGTCATCGACCGCGCCATCGCGCAATACCTCGACGACATCAGATTCAGGAACGGTGTGATCCGATGGAGCTATCTGGCGTCGCTCGGGTTGAAGGCGGCGCCGTAGCCATATCTCAATGCACCTTGGTCCTGATCAGCGCTATCACGTCGCCCACGGTCTGCAGCTTTTCGGCGTCCCGGTCCGATATCTCAATGCCGAACTCGTCCTCCAGCGACATGATGGTTTCGACGACGTCGAGGCTGGTGGCCGCGAAATCGTCGATGAAGCTGGCTGTTTGGGTGACCTTGCTAGCCGGGATGTGGAGCTTGGAAACGACCACGTTGCTAACTCGGTCGGCGATATCACTCATATGAGCACCCCGCTGTTCTACGTTTGGGAAGGTCGTCGAGCATAGTAATCCGCAAGACCATTCAAAGCAGCTGCCCCGTCACCCTTGAACGTCGGCCCGTGCATCAGCGCGATCGTCCCGGGCTGCAGTGCCGCCAGACGCCGCAATGTCGGCTCGGCCAGCGGCGTGTGCGGCATGAAGGGCACGACTTTCTCGGTGGCGATCCCGGGCCCCACGATGTCGCTTTCCGTGGTCACGTCGGCCGGCCCGAACTGGGTGAAGAGGTCGCTGCAGAACAGCGTGCCCGTGGTCTCCTCGAAGATCACGCCGGCGTCCCAGTTGTGCGGCACGTGCGGGGTGTCGAGCCAGCGCACCTTCTTGGCCCCGAGATCGAGCACCTCGTCGTTCTTGAGCGCGCGCGGCGGCCGGTCGGCCATGTCGGTCAGCCAGATGTTGCAGCCGACCTGGCCATGCGCCGGCACGGCCTTGGGCGCGGCCGCCAGCCACTGGTTGAGTGCGCCCGATTCATCGGCCTCGACATGGCTGCACGTCGTCCAGCGCAGCCGGTCGAGCGGCATCACGCGCTTCACCGCGTCGGAGACCAGCGCGAACAGCGAGCGCTGGCCGTAGTGGAACAGCAAGGGCTCGTCCGCATCGATCAGGAACTGGTTGAAGGTGAATCCCGTCGGCCCGACCTGGGGCACGAAGGTCGACAGGCGATAGATCTTGTCGGCGATCTCGGCGACTTCGGTTTTCATGGCTTTAGAACCTCGAGGAGCCTTTTATTGAACGCCTCGGCGGCCTCGTAGGCAACCCAATGGCCGGCTTCGGCAATGATGTTCATCCTGAAATCCGGCTGCAGCGCCTGGAAAAGATCGATGCGTTCCTGGATGTGCGGGTAGGTGGTCGAATCGAACTCACCCCAGATGCCGCTGAGCGGCGTCTTTACCCGGGGCAGCACTTCGCTCAGCCTGAAGGCCTGGCCCATGTCGCGGCTGCGCGTCTTGGCGCGCGTGGTGTTCAGGATCTGCATATAGATCGCCACGCCGTCGACCTTGGCGGG
>JABCYT010000030.1 GCA_013290035.1 Alphaproteobacteria bacterium | reverse complement strand
CCCCAGCCGATCAGCGCCGATGGCGTGCCGTAATACATACGGTATGACGCGGCGTCGCGGGAGCCCAACTCGACACGGCCCCAGTCGCCGAAGGCGAACAGGAAGGCTTCGTCGATCTGCGCATTGGCTACAGCCGAACTCGGGTTCCAAGCTTCTAGTTCGACGGTCAGACCGACCGACGTACCATTGTCCAGCTTCGTCTGGCCGATGAAGTGGATTTCACCTTCCTGCGTGAAGGCGAAGCCCTTGTAGCTGGTTTGCGTCCCGTTGAAGGCATAGGTCGGGTCGATGTTGCCGGCAAACCCGTAGAAGGTGTAGTAGCCACCGACACCCATCTTGATCGGGTCGGCCGCCATGGCCGGAGCGGCCATCAACCCGCCGACGACCAAGGCGGTCGAGCCGAGTAGAAGCTTTTTCATCATTCTCCCTCTCTCATTGATCAGAGACTGGTACGTACCAAAAGGCCTGTCCGACCGACGGAAAGTGGAAGCCCGAACTCAGCACCACGCGCACTCCGCCAATACGGCCAAAACCATAAAAACACTTTGGCCCAACAAGGGTCAAGAAATGGACGCGCGGCTGCACGATTCTCCCCGCACCTGTGGCGTCTTTGTCACAATTTGAACGACTTAATCTCAATGCTGACGAGAGCCTTCGCTGCTATTTTTCATGCGCGCATGCCAGTTAGTCTTATGATGGGACTATAGTTAATCCTTTTAGAGGACTTTTTGCAGGTGCGCTGTCCAGCCGCTTGCAGTCCACCGGAGCCACGCTTAATGTCACCCTCGCCGCTGCGATATCGTGGCCCAAGGGACAGGAACGCCAACGATGCCAGGCTCGTGTAATACCCACCGAATTTATGTGATTTTAGTCGGGGCCGTGACTCTGGGCCTTGCGGCCTGCGGCGGCGATCCCAATGCCGTCAAGGAAAACGACGCCCGCAACGGCACCAAGTCCGCCACTGAGCGCGATATGATCCAAGGCTTGGGCGGCAAGAACCGCGAGGAAGGTACCTTGTTCGGCCCTGGCGGCATATTCGGCTCCAAGGAGAAGAAGGAAGACAACTCCGGAGGGAGCGGCGTCGCCGTGAACGCCTATCTGTGGCGCGCCTCGCTCGACACCATCAATTTCATCCCGCTGGCCTCGGCCGATCCGTTCGGCGGCGTCATCATCACCGACTGGTACACCCCGGCCGAGACGCCCAACGAGCGCATGAAGGTTCAGGTCACCATCCTCGACCGCGAACTGCGGGCCGATGGCGTCCGAGTGTCGGTCTTCAAGCAGCAGACTTCGCCCAAGGGCGGTGCCTGGGTCGACGCCCAGGTCGATCCGCGCACCAACATCGACATCGAGAACGCCATTCTGACGCGCGCGCGCCAGCTGCGCATCGCCAGCGGCTCCTAGGCCATCGCAAAGGCTTGACGTTCGGGGCCGCAGCGGGCATCCGCTGCGGCCCCAGTCTTTTCTGGGTTAGAATCGCTTTTTTGGGATCAAACCGTGTCGTCGACGCCCGCCGCCCCACCGCGCTACAATTTCCGCGAAACCGAGGCCAAGTGGCAGAAGGCCTGGGACGAGCGCCAGACCTTCCGCGCCCGGATGGACCGCGCGCGGCCCAAATACTACGTGCTGGAGATGTTCCCCTATCCCTCGGGGCGCATCCATATGGGCCACGTGCGCAACTACACCCAGGGCGACGTGATCGCCCGCTACAAGCGCGCCCGCGGCTTCAACGTGTTGCATCCCATGGGCTGGGACGCCTTCGGCCTGCCGGCCGAGAACGCGGCGATGGAGAAGAGGGTCCATCCCAAGAAATGGGTTTACGAGAACATCGCCACCATGAAGGCGCAGCTCAAGGTGATGGGCCTGTCGCTCGACTGGAGCCGCGAACTCGCGTCCTGCGATCCGTCCTACTATCGCCACCAGCAGAAGATGTTCCTCGACTTCTGGCAGGCCGGACTCGCCTACCGCAAGGAGGCGTGGGTCAACTGGGATCCTGTCGACAATACCGTGCTGGCCAACGAGCAGGTGATCGAGGGCAAGGGTTGGCGCACTGGTGCGCCGGTCGAGCGCCGCATGCTCACCCAGTGGAATCTCAGGATCACGAAGTTTGCCGATGAACTCCTGAGCCGCCTCGACACGCTCGAGCGCTGGCCGGAGAAGGTCCGCCTGATGCAGGCCAACTGGATCGGCAAGAGCCGCGGCGCGCGCGTCTTCTGGCAGCTCACCGATGCTTCGGGGGCCGCTCCCTTGAAAAAGGATTGGGGCAAGCTGGAAATCTTCACGACGCGGCCCGACACGCTCTACGGCGCTTCCTTCGCGGCGCTGTCGCCCGAGCATCCGCTGGTCACTGAGCTGGCCGAGAAGGATCCGGGTCTGCAGCGCTTCATCGCCGAAAGCCGCAAGACCGGCACCGCCGCGGCCGAGGTCGAGACCGCGGAGAAGATCGGCTACAAGCTGCCGCTGCTCGCCAAACATCCGCTGATGCCAGGCAAGACCCTGCCGGTCTATGCCGCCAACTTCGTGCTGATGGAATACGGCACCGGCGCGATCTTCGGCTGTCCCGGCCACGACGAGCGCGACCATGAATTCGCGCTCAAGTACGGTCTGCCGATCATCCCGGTGGTGATGCCCAAGGATGCCGACCCCAAGAGCTTCAGCGTCGCCGACGAACCGTTCGTCGAGGATGGCGTGGTCATCAACTCCGATTTCCTGAACGGACTTTCCGTCGAGGACGCCAAGGCCCGGGTGATCGCACGCCTGGAGGAGATGGGCGTCGGCAAGGGCACGACGCAATACCGCTTGCGCGATTGGCTGGTATCGCGCCAGCGCTACTGGGGCTGCCCGATCCCGGCGATCCATTGCGCGAAGTGCGGCGTCGTGCCGGTGCCGGAAAAGGACCTGCCGGTCGAACTGCCCGAAGATGTCGATTTCGACATGCCGGGCAACCCGCTCGACCGCCATCCGACCTGGAAGCACGTCGCCTGTCCGCAATGCGGCGGGCCTGCCCAGCGCGAGACCGACACGTTCGACACCTTCATCGATTCGAGCTGGTACTTCGACCGGTTCACCTCGCCGCAGCTCGCGACGGCGCCGTTCGATCGCGAGGAGGACAATTACTGGATGCCGGTCGATCAATATATCGGCGGCATCGAGCATGCGATCCTGCACCTGCTCTATTCGCGCTTCTGGACCCGCGCCATGCGCGAAGTGCAGATGACCAGCCGCGACGAACCGTTCGACGGGCTGTTCACTCAGGGCATGGTTCTGCACGAGACCTACCGCGCGAGCGACGGAACGTGGTTGCTGCCGGAAGAGGTCGAACGCACCTCCGGCGGCGGTATCGTGCGCGCGTCCGACAAGAGTCCCGTCGAGGTCGGCCGTTCGGAGAAGATGTCCAAGTCGAAGAAGAACGTCGTCGACCCGGATCAGATCATCCACGACTACGGCGCCGACACCGCGCGCTGGTTCATGCTGTCGGACAGCCCGCCCGAACGCGACCTCGAATGGACCGAGGCGGGCGTCACCGGCGCCTGGCGCTTCCAGCAACGTCTGTTCCGCATCGCCACCCAGGCGTTGGCCGAGCTGCCGCCGGTCGGCACCGCCAGGCCCGCCGCGCTCTCCGCGGCCGCGATCGAGCTGCGCCGTGCCGCGCACAAGGCCATCGCCGGCGTCTCGACCGACATCGAAGCCTTTCACTTCAACAAGGCCGTGGCGCGGCTCTACGAGCTCGCCAACACCATCGATTCGGCCGAACCCGTGGATGCGGGCAGCCAGTGGGCGCTGCGCGAGGCGCTGGAGATCTTCGTCCGCCTGACCGGCCCGATGACGCCCCACCTCGCCGAGGAGCTGTGGCAGGCGCTCGGCCACAAGTCGCTGTTGGCCGATTCGCCGTGGCCGCTGGCCGAGGACGCGCTGCTGGTAGATGATACGGTGACGATGGCGGTGCAGCTCAACGGCAAGCTGCGCGGGACCCTGCAGTTGCCCAAGGATGCGGCCAAGGATGTCGCCGAGAAGGCGGCCCTGGCGCTGCCCGAGTTGGCGCGCGGCCTCGACGGCAAGACGCCCAAACGGGTGATCGTCGTCCCCAACCGCATCGTCAACGTCGTAGTGTGAATCCCCAAGACAGAGAGGCGATGACCATGGCGCGCAAACCGAACTACGAATTCGAACGCCGCGAACGCGATCGCCTCAAGGCCATCAAGGTCGCCGAGAAGGCCCAGGCCAAGAAAGAGGCCCGCGAACGCGCCCGGCTGGAGAACGCCGGCGAAGCGCCGCCCGCCGATGCCGAGCCCCCTCCGGAAAAGACCTGATCCGTCTCCGTGAAGATCGAGCCGCGCCAGGTCGAAGCGTTCCTCAAGAAGCCGGATCCCAGGATCCGCGGCGTGGTCGTCTACGGCAACGATGACGGCCTGATCGCCGAGCGCGCGGTGGCGCTGGCCAGGACCGTATGCGAGGACCTCAAGGACCCGTTCCGCGTTGTCGACATCGCCGGCGATGTGCTGAAGGGCGACCCGGCGCGGCTGGCCGATGAGTTCGGGGCGATGTCGCTGATGGGCGGGCGGCGGGTGATCCGCGTTCGGCCGGCCGGCGAGGAAACAGCTGATGCGCTCGAAAACCTGGCCGCCGCGCCGGCCGGTGACGCGCTGATCGTGATCGAGGGCGGCAACCTGACGCCGCGCTCGGCGCTGCGCACGCTGGCCGAGACCGAGGACTGCCTGGCGGCCTTGCCCTGCTACATGGACAGCGAGGCCGCGCTCGAAGGGCTGGTCGAGAGCGCGGCGCGCGCCCGCGGGCTCGGCGTCGAGCCCGATGCGCTCGACTGGATCGTCGAGCGGCTGGGCGGCGATCGCGGCCAGAGCCGCAGCGAGCTGGACAAGCTCCTGCTTTACAAGGAAGGCGACGGCAGCAAGACGGTGGCGCTGGGCGATGCGATCGCCGTGCTGGGCGACACCGCCGCCATCGGCATCGACGACGTCATCGCCGCCACCTTCGACGGCGAGCTCGTAGCCCTCGACCGCGCCCTCGACCGCGTGTTCTCCGAAGGCGGCAACCCGGTGCAGCTCGTGCGCGCCCTGCAACGCCACGCCGACCAGCTCCATCTCGTGGCTGGCCATGCCGCGAATGGCGGCAGTTTGGAAGGCGCGATATTCAAGGCGCGCGGCCTGCCGCGCGGCGGACCGGTGCGCCAGCGCTTCGAACGCCATGTGCGCACCTGGCCCCTTAAGCGGCTGAGCGACGCTTTGCTGGCGATCCTCAAGGCCGAGCAGGACTGCAAATCGACGGGCTATCCCGACGAGGCGATCACGCGGCGGCTTTGCCTCGCCCTGGCGTCATCGGCAAGGACGGCGAAGGGACGAGGGGCACGATAAGGGTGATCGGGGGCACAACGGAAAAGGCCGGGAGGAGCGGCGGCCGGCGCGCGACGACTGTGGCGCTGACAGTGGTGTCGACGACGATTGCGCTCCTCATCGGCATCGAAGTGGCTGCCTATCTGACGGTCTGGCCGCCGGCGATGTCGTCCGAGGGCGACAGCCTGGTGCTCTTCGATCCCGAGATCGGCATGGTGGCCCATCCGAGCGCCCATACCAGGCACATCTATCCGGCGATCGCGGACCGAGCGCCCTTCGTCTTCGACATCTACACCAACGATCGCGGCGCCCGGGTCGACGGGCCGGGGCAACTGAGCGCCGCTCACTACGACATCATAACGATCGGCGATTCCTTCACCTGGGCCTACGCGCTCGCGAACCAGGATTCCTACGCCAGCAGGCTGGCGCGCGACCTCCATGCCAGCGTCGCCAATTTCGCGATGGCAAGCTACGGCACGACCGAATCTCTCCAGCTCCTGAAGCGCAATCTCGATCTCAAGCCCAAGCTGGTCATCTACGGCGTCATCGCCCATCACTTCGAACGCAACGTCTGGGCCTGCGCACCGTCCTACTACGAGTTCTGCCTCGACGTCTCCCACGTTGCCTGGGACGATCATGGCAAGCCGTATATCGCGCCGCCCGTCAGCAACGGCGTGCGTCGGATGCAGGCGCATATGTCTCGCGATTTCCTCAATCCCGTGAGCTGGTTGACGCACGGCGCCGATGTGATCCTCGGCCGGATCTACAGCATCTGGTTCCAGCATCATGAGCCAGGCGAGGCGAAAAAAGACGAAGCCATGCTCTTTCTCCTGCGCGAGATGAACCGGCTGGTGACGGCCAACGGCGCGCGGCTGCTCGTGGTGTTCCTGCCGACCAATTACTACGGCCCGCCTGCCGCGCTGCCCAGGATCATCGGCAAGGTCGGCGGCGGAATCAGGTTCCTCGACATCACCGGACGCTTCGAGCGCAACAAGAAGGAGGGCGGCCCCAACCCCTACATCGTTGGCGACGGTCATCCGAGCAGCGCCGGGCACGCGCTCATCGCCGACGAAATCGCCAGCTACGTCCGACACGAGGGGCTACTCGAACCCTGATGCCGACCAAGCGAGCCGCAGCGCGCGGTTCAAGCTCGACTGATCAGCGCTTCTTGCCGCCGGTGCTGAGCGGGATGGCGGCCTGTTCGGTCAGGATCAGGAAGGTGAAGCTCTCCTCGATATAGAGCCGCACGCGCTCGCTGTTGTGGTCGAGATAGCCGATCGAGAAATCCTGGCCGACCGTCAGCTCGAAGTCGCCGCCGCGCCGGGAGATCACCAGGCCGCCGTCGAGACCGGGCGCCCAAACGATCTCGCCGTCGATCAGGCGCTGGACGTGGCTCAGGATCGGATAGCCTTCATCGGTGCGCGCCGAGAGATCCTTGTAAAGCTGGTCGCTCAGCACCACCGAAAAGGGGCCCTCGATGCCGTCGTCGTGCAGCTTGGTCAGCGCCGCGGCGACGGCGCCGGGATAGTCGGCGTGGCTGGCGCCCAGCGGCACGGCGCTGGCCGCGCGTTTTTGGCAGATGCCGGTGATCCGCGCGGCCTGGTAGCCGTGGAAGATCGAGCGATCCTCGGCGATGGCGATCTCGCGCGCCGCCGCCGTCACCGCATCGAGGTCGGGATCGCGCGCACCGCGATCGATGGCATCGAGCTCGGCGCGGCTCATCTCGAAGAGAATGCGCAGCTCCACCAGCGGCTGGACCCGGCGCAGGCGGGCCTGTACGTCCTTGCCGCCCGCCGGCGACGCGATCGGATCGACGCGGCCGAGCTCGACGTCCGAATCGTCCCAGCCCAGCGGTCCGCGAAAATCGACGACACGGCGCGCGGCCAGCAAGGCGCGCAGCGTGCGCTTGGCTTCCTTTTCGATCTCCGCCCAGCCGGCTTCGGTGATCGGCGCTTTGTCGCGGAAAAGATGGTTCTTCATCATTTGGACACCTGTCCCGTCGGCCGCAGGCTGCCGATGCCCAGGCTGCCATCGCTGGCCGCGGGCGGGCCGCCATCGCCAGCGCCGGTCTCGCCCATGATGTCGGCCTCGATCTCCGTGACCGGCTCCTCGGTGAACAGGTAAGTCTTGAGATGCTGGGAGAGCTTGGGATCGCCGCGACGCAGCCACTCCAGCACCATCGCCGCGTGCTCTTTCTCCTCGTCGCGATTGTGCTCGAGGATGGCGCGCAGATCAGGATTGCTTGTCGCCTTGGCGCGCTGGTTGTACCAATCGACGGCCTCCAGCTCCTCCATCAAGGAAACGATGGCACGGTGCTGGTCGATGACTTCCGGCCCGAGCTTGTTGGCGTCTTCGTGCAACACTTCACTCGACATGCGTCCGCCCTCCACTATTCGGGCGAACACTAGTCCGACCGGCTGCAGCGGTAAACGTAAACGGTCGTACAGGGTTGCTGCGACGGACTCGCAGAATCGCTCAGAGCGCGCCGATCTGCCTGAACTTCGCGCGCATCAGGATCAACAGGCCGACGCCAAAGAACGCGATGCCCAGAGCCACGGCTACGAAGGCCGCGACCGCGTTACCGGTCAGTGACAGCGCCAGCCAGCAACCGCCCACGATCAGGATCAGCCGCACCGTGGCCAGGACGAACGGCCCGCTCACGAAGCCGATGCCGAGACAGGCGAAATAGCCGGCGAGGCCCGCGCCGGTGAAGGGGAACACCGCCGCCTGGCACAGCAGATAGAGCGCGCCCATGTCGCGAATTGCGGGATCGGCGGTGAACAGGCCCATCCAGCGCCCGCCGAACAGAGCGACGGCGGTGAAGAGGAGGCCGATCGCGGCGGCCACGGCCGCGCCGGTCCAGGCTACGCGGCGCACCCGGTCGAGGTCGCGCGCGCCGGCCGCCGTCGCCACCATGGTGATGACCGGCGAGCCGAAGGCGAAGGTGATGGGGTACTGCAGCATCTCCAGGCGATTGGCGGCGCCATAGGCTGCAACGGCGGAGCTGCCCAGCGCGGAGAGCAGGCCGGCCACGAAGAAGGTGGTGATCTGGAACAGGGTGGCGCTGGCCGCCGACAGGGCGCCGACGCTCAGGATGGCGCGGGCTTCGTCGCGCCGGAAACGAACCGTGCGCAGCCGCAAGCGCACCAGCGCCTGGCGCGAGACGAGATGGAGGGTCAGCACCGTCGCACCGACGGCGTAGGCCGCGAGTGCCGCGAGGGCGGCGCCCATGATGCCGAGCGCCGGGAACGGACCCCAGCCCAGGATCAGCGCCGGCGACAGCGCCAGATGAAACGCCTCGCCGATGGCGATGGCGAAGGCCGGCACCATCATGTTGCCGGCGCCGCGCGAGACGTTGGCCAGGAGGTTCATCAGCCAGACGAAGCCCGCACCGCCGAACATCACGCCGCCGTAGAGGATCGCCATCTCGAGCGGTCGACCGGCGAGGCCCATGGCGGCATAGAGCGCAGGCCCCGCGACCAGCAGCAGGGCGGTGGTGAGAGCGGCGCCCAGCAACGCGATCGCCACGGCGACGCCGGCCAGCGAGGTCGCACGCGCGTGCTCGCCGGCGCCCAGCGCGCGGCCGATCGCCGAGGACACGCCCGAGCCGACGCCCGACGCCGTCGCCGTCTGCAGGATCAGGAACAGCGGGAAGACCACGGCGACACCGGCCAGCGCGTCGCTGCCCAGCCACGACACGAAGAGCGCGTCGGCGGTGAGGAAGGTGATGCGCGCCGCCGCCTCGCCGATGTTGGGCGCGGCGAGCGACAGCAGCAGCGGCAGGACCGGCGCTTCGAGAAGGCGCTGGGTGCGGGTGGACAGGACGGACATGGGACTCTCCCGAACGATGCGGGAGAAGTGGAGCCGGGAGGACGAGCGGTCGATTACCCCTTGGGTAATCTTGCTGGATGCCCGAGGCCTCGATTGGCGAGGGGCCGGCAGTCCGTGTACGCTCGTTTGCTGTCAAACTTAGGCCCCATAACCACCGGGAGAGGATGCGCGCCGTGTTTTCCAGCCGCCGGGACTTCGTCCGGGTCTCCGCCCTTGCGGCCTCGGCCCTGGCCCTGCCGGCCCTTGCGGACAGCAGGCCGCCGAAGCCAATGCGCCTGCTGATCCTGGGCGGCACGGGTTTCATCGGCCCGTACCAGATCCGCTATGCGCTGGCCCGCGGGCACCACGTCACCATCTTCAACCGCGGTCGTCAGAAGGAGGCTTGGCCCGGCCCGGTCGAGGAGCTGCTCGGCGACCGCAACGGCGATCTCAAATCTCTGGAGGGCCGCGACTGGGACGTCTGCATCGACAATCCGACCTCTTTGCCGGTCTGGGTGCGCGACGCCGCCCGCGTGCTGAAGGGCCATGTCGGCCAGTATGTCTTCATCTCGACCATCTCGGTCTATGCCGCCAACGACCAGCCGGCCGACGAGACAGCCCCGCTTGTGGCCTATAAGGGCGACGACGCCATGGCCGAGACGATCAAGTCGCTCGGCGCCAACCCGCGACTCTACGGCCCCCTGAAGGCGCGGAGCGAAGAGGAGGCGCGGACCCAGTATGGCGAAGCCGCCATCACGATCATCCGCCCCGGCCTGATCGTGGGGCCGGGCGACGGGACCGACCGCTTCACCTACTGGCCCGTGCGGCTGGCCCGCGGCGGCGAGATCCTGGCGCCAGGCGACGGCAGCGACCCGGTGCAGTTCATCGATGCCCGCGACCTCGCCGAATGGACCGTCCGCGTGGCCGAGCAGCGGACCATCGGCGTGTTCAACGCCAGCGGCCCCGCCGCCCCGATCACCCTGAAGCAGATGCTGGAGGGCATCGCACAGGGCGTCGACGTCGATCCCAAGATCGCCTGGGCATCCACGCCCTTCCTGAAGGCCAACAAGGTCTCGGCCTGGAGCGACATGCCCGTGTGGATTCCCGGCCAGGGCGAAACTTTCGGCTTCCACCGCCGCGACATCCGCCGCGCCATCGGCGAGGGCCTCACCTGCCGTCCCCTGCCGCTCACCGCCGCCGACACCCTGGCGTGGTTCCACACGCTGCCCGCCGAGCGCCAGGCCAAGCTCCGCGCCGGCCTCACCGCCGAGCGCGAAGCCGAGCTGCTGGCGAAGTTGAGGGCCTAAAAGCCTCGTCAGCGCCGTGTCAAGCGGTCGACGACGGCATCGAGCTGGTCGAAGTCGCGGATCTCCAGGGTGAGCACGCTCTGCTCGCCCAGCCCGCGCAGCTTGAGGCTGGCCTTGAGGCCCAGCGCCTCCTCGATGCGCTTCTCCAGCGCGCGGGTGTCGGCGCTCTTCGGCGCTTCCGTCTTCGGCGCGCCGCCCTTGGTCTTGCGCTTGAGGGTGCCGCCCAGGCGCTCGAGGTCGCGCACCGTGAGCTTTTCGTCGAGAGCGCGCTGCGCCATGGCCAGCGGATCGGGCACGCCGATCAGGGCCCGCGCCTGGCCGGCCGAGAGCCGGCCGTCGCGTACCATCTCCTGGACGGGTGCCGGCAGATCCAGCAGGCGCACCGTGTTGGCGACGTGCGGCCGGCTCTTGCCCACCGTGTGGGCGATGTCGTCGTGGCTCTGGTCGAAATCCTCGTGAAGGCGGCGATAGGCCTGCGCCTCGTCGATCGCCGTCAAATCGGCGCGCTGCAGGTTCTCGATCAGGCCGAGTTGCAGGGCGTCCTGATCGCCCATGCTGCGGATGACCACCGGCACGTCGTGCAGCTGCGCCTTCTGCGCCGCCCGCCAGCGCCGCTCGCCGGCGACGATCTCGTAGCTGTCGGGTGCATCCGCGACCGGCCGCACCAGGATCGGCTGCAGGAGCCCGAACTCCTTCACCGAGTCGACCAGCGCCTCGAGATCCTCGAAGGTGGTGCGCGGCTGCATCTTGCCGGGCTTCAGACGGCCGATCGGCAGGGTGGGCGGCGGCCGGCTGGGCGTGTGGCCGCCGCTTGACGCTTCGGGCGGCGGCGATGGGGCAACTGTGGCGACGATTTCCTCATCGCCTAAAAGGGCGGAGAGACCGCGGCCCAAGCCGCGGGGTTTAGGGGACTGGCTCATGATCGGCCTCAGGCTGTGCCGCTTCCGCGGCGGTGCGCCGGCGGCGGATGAACTCGCTCGCCAGCAGGATGTAGGCCTGCGAACCGGCGCAGGCATTGTCGTAGATCAGCACGGGCAGGCCATGCGAGGGCGCCTCGGCGATGCGCACGTTGCGCGGGATCGTGGTGCCGAAGACGAGGTCGCCGAAATGCTGGCGCACGTCGGCCTCGACCTGCTGGCTCAAGGTCATGCGGCGATCGACCATGGTCAGGATGACGCCGGCGATGTGCAACCTTGGGTTGAGGCGTTTCTTGATCCGCTCCACGGTGTTGGCAATCGCGCCGATGCCCTCGAGCGCCAAGAACTCGGTCTGCAGCGGCACCAGCACGGCATCGGCCGCGACCAGCGCGTTCAAGGTCACCAGGCCGAGCGAGGGCGGGCAGTCGATCAGGACGATGCTCCAGCGCTGGCGGGCGTCGCTGTCGGAGGCAGCCAGTGCGTCCTCGAGCCGGTGCTCGCGGCGCTCCATGTCGATGAGTTCGATCTCGGCGCCGGCCAGCGACACCGAGGCCGGCATCACCGACAGGCCCGGGATCTGCGAGGCGCGCACGCAGTCGGCCAGTGGCGCCAGGCCCAACAGGAATTCATAGGTTCCGGGTGAGCGCTCACTTTTTGGAATGCCCAAGCCGGTCGAGGCATTTCCCTGGGGATCGAGATCCAGCAGCAGCACCTGCTCGCCGACCGCCGCCAGGGCGGTTGCCAGGTTAATCGCCGTCGTGGTCTTGCCGACGCCGCCCTTCTGGTTGGCGATCGCGAAGAGCTGTGGCGCGGTAGGGACCGATTCGGAGGATGACGGCGTCAAGGTCGGTCACGCTGTTGAAGGCCTGATGGGGAATGTCCCAGTCCTTCATGGCCTCGGTCACTTCAGCCTGCCAGCCCTTACCCTTGTGGAAAAGGCAAATAGCGGTATCGGTTCGATGCCGCTCGCCCCAGGCGAGCAATTGACCGAGCGGCGCCAGCGCCCGGGCGGTGATCACGTCGGCGGGTGCCGGGGGCACGGCCTCGATGCGCCCGATCACGATTTTGGGCGGCTTTTCCAGCCTCATGCGACGGGCGGCTTCACCCAGGAATGCCGCTTTGCGGGCGTCCGATTCGATCAAGGTGACCTCGAGGTCGGCGCGCAGGGCGGCCACGACCAGCCCGGGAAAGCCGGCGCCGCTGCCCAGGTCAGTCAGCGTCTTGGCCGCCTCGGGGATCAAGGGCTTGAGTTGGGCCGAATCCAGAACGTGGCGGCGCCATACGTCCCCTAGGGTAGTCCGACTGACAAGGTTGATGGCCTTTTGCCAGCGCTCCAGGGTGCTGGCCAGCACCTCCAGCTGATCGGCTGTTTCACGTGAAACGTCGAGTCCGAGCTGGTGCATTTCCCGCAGGAACTGCTTTTGGCCCGTGGGGATGGGGCTCATGGCCATACAGAATCACAAATCGGCACCGAGGCCCATCCTTCGAGACGGCCGCTTCGCGGCCTCCTCAGGATGAGGTCTACCCCGTTGAAACAACAACACCTCATGCTGAGGAGCGCGCGCAGCGCGCG
>JABCYT010000029.1 GCA_013290035.1 Alphaproteobacteria bacterium | reverse complement strand
GCCGTGTGATCGCCCGCGGCAGCTTCGCCACCATCACCGGCAAGGCTTTCAGGCCGCGGCCGATGGATATGGGCCGCATAACCTGGGTCCTGTTCAGCGTGTGCCTGCTCTACGTCCTGCTGGCCGTCGTGCTGCCGATTGCGGCGCTCGTCTTCACGTCCTTGCAGCGCTTCGCCACCGTGATCCTGAGCCAGGCCGAGTTCACGCTCGCCAACTACCAGACGGCGCTGTCGCTGGGCCCGGTGCGCACGGCCATGGGCAACAGCCTGATGCTGGGCTTCGGCGTGGCGAGCGTCGGCGTGCTGGTAATGGTGATCCTGGTCTGGATCATCTACCGCTCGCAGCTCGTGGGCCGCGGCGCCGTCGAGTATCTCGTGATGTTCCCGCAGGCCGTGCCGCGCCTGGTCTTTGGCCTCGCGCTGTTGTGGGCGTGGCTCAACATTCCGATCCCGATCTACGGCACGCTGTGGCTGCTGGCTCTCGCCTATTTCACCGTGATGCTGCCGCTCGGCGTGCGCACTCTGGCGGGCGTCGTGCTGCAGATCGACAAGAGCCTGGAGGAATGCGCCCGCGTCTGCGGCGCCGGCTGGGTCTACCAGATGCGCACCGTCACCCTGCCGCTCTTGAAGCCCGGCATGCTGGCGGCGTGGCTGCTGATCTTCATGGCCTGCGTGCGCGAGTTGGGCGCTTCGGTCTTCCTGATGGGCCCCAACGCCAAGGTGATCGCGCCGTCGATCGTCGCGGCCTTTGCCTCGAGCGGCACCGAGCTCACGGCGGCGATGGCGCTGATCCAGACCTTCACCGTGATCGTGGCGCTGGCGATCCTGTTCCGGCTGACGCGCGGCGTGACCAAGGAGCTTTCGTGAGCGTGACGCGTATCGAGGTGAAGGACCTGGTCGTGCGCTACGGCGACCAGGTGGCGGTGGACGGCGTGAGCTTCACGGTGGGCCGCGGCGAGCATCTCACCCTGCTGGGCCCGTCGGGCTGCGGCAAGACCACGACCTTGCGCGCCATCGCCGGGCTCGAGCAGCCGAGCGGCGGCAGCATCACGATCGACGGCCAGACGATGTACGACGCGGCCCAACGACGTGTCGTCCCGACCGAGCAGCGCGGTGTGAGCATGGTCTTCCAGTCCTACGCCGTGTGGCCGCACATGACGGTGTTCGACAACGTGGCCTATGGCCTGCGCGTGCGGAAGCAGGGCGCGGAGGAGCTCAAGGCCAATGTCGAGCGTGCGCTCGACCTGGTGCAGATGCGCCATCTCGCCGACCGCGGCGCCTCCAAGCTGTCGGGCGGCCAGCAGCAGCGCGTGGCGCTGGCGCGCGCTATCGCCTTCTCGCCCACCGTCGTGCTGTTCGACGAGCCGCTCTCCAACCTTGACGCCAAGCTCCGCGCCGAGATGCGGGTCGAGCTGCGCGAGCTACAGCGCCGTCTCGGCATCACCTCGGTCTACGTGACCCACGACCAGGAGGAGGCGCTCGCCATCTCCGACCGCGTGATCGTGATGAACGTGGGCGTGATCGAGCAGATCGGCACACCCGAGGAGATCTATAACCGGCCGCGCAGCCGCTTCGTCGCCGACTTCGTGGGTTCGGCCAACATCATCAAGGGCAGGCCGTCGGGCGAGGGGCTGTTCGCGACCGAGGGCGGCGTGACGCTGAAAGCAGTCGCGTCGCACAAGCCGCACGGCAAGGAGAGCGAAGTGGCGATCCGCACTGCCTACATCGATCTCGAGCCGCGGGCCGGCGACAACCACGTGCCGGGCACGGTGCGCCAGCGCCTGTTCCACGGCGATTTCGTGCAATACGTCATCGACAGCGCGCTGGGCCCGCTGATCGTGCGGCTTCCGCCGGTCAATCTTCTGGACGAGGGGGCGGCCGTGACGATCTCCTTCTCGCCCGAGCATTGCGTGCTGTTGGAGGCTTGATCATGCCGGGAGCGCGTCACTCCAGCGGCGCATCATGTGGCTGAAAACTCATGACATTACTCCCGGCAGGCACGATAACGTGCGCGCCGATCCGATGAATCTCGAGAGGAGGACCCGATGAAGCTCGCTTACTCGCCCGCCAGCCCGTATGTCCGCAAGGTCAATGCCTGCGCCATCGCGCGCGGCATCGACGCCAAGATCGAGCGCTGGAAGGTGGGCACGACCGATCCCGCGCTGCTGGAGTTCAATCCGCTGTCCAAGGTGCCGACCCTGATCACCGACGATGGCGCCATGCTCTACGACAGCCCGGTGATCTGCGAATATCTCGACAGCATCGGCGGCGCGCCCAAGCTGTTTCCGCCGGCCGGCCCCGCGCGCTGGAAGGCGCTCTGCCAGGAGGCGCTGGGCGACGGCGTCCTGGACGCGACCCAGCCGCGCCGGCGCGAGATCGCGCTGCCGCAGGACGACGGCCGCAAGAGCTACATCGAGTTGCAGCAGGGCAAGGTGAAGCGCGCGCTGGACGTGCTGGAGAAGGAAGCGGGCTCGCTTGGCATGTTGACCACGATCGGCGAGATCACCATCGGCTGCGCGCTGGGCTACCTCGATTTCCGCTACGCCAATGAGCCTTGGCGGCCCGGCCATCCCAAGCTCGAGGCGTGGTACGCCAAGGTCGCGAAGCTGCCGCCGCTTGCCGAGACTATGCCGGTAGGGTGAAGTCGCGCTTCTGAAAAGAGGGACGGAAACGATGCCGGCACGCACGGGCAAGGAATTCCTGAAAGGTCTCCGCGGCGCACGCGAGGTCTGGGTCGACGGCGAGCGCGTGTCCGACGTCGTCGATCACCCGAAGCTCAGCGGCGCCGCTCAGGCGCTGGCAGAGGTTTTCGATCTCCATCACAAGCAGGCCGATGTCTGCCTGATGCCGGACCCCGAGACCGGCGAGCCGATCCCGGTCAGCCACATGATCCCGCGGTCGCGCGAAGACCTCGCCAAGCGTGGCAAGGCGTTGCGCCAGGTCGCCGAATATTCAATGGGCCTGATGGGCCGCACGCCCGACTACATGAACGTGACCTTTGCCGGCTTCGCCGGCCGGCCGGACGAATGGGGCATGAACGGCAACGAGGCCGGCGCCGAGCGGCTGGTCGCCTACCAGAAGGTCCTGCGCCGCGGCGACATCTCGCTCACCCACACCATCGTGCAGCCGACCGTCGACAAGGCGACCGGCGACGCGCCGTCGCCCGGCAATGCCCACGCCTTGCGCAAGGTCGCCGACACCGGGCATGGCATCGTCGTGCGCGGCGCCCGGGTGCTCGCCACCTTGGCGCCGTTCGCCGACGAGCTCGCCGTCTATCCCGCCTCACCGCTGCCCGAAGGCGCCGACGACTACGCGCTCGCCTTCTGCGTGCCGATGGGCGCGCCGGGGCTTAAGTTCCTGTGTCGAGACAGCGTCTCGGCACCGGCCGGCCGCTTCGATCATCCGTTGTCCAGTCGCTTCGACGAGCAGGATGCCTTCGTCATCTTCGACGACGTCGAGATCCCGCGCGATCGCGTGTTCATCGATGGCAATCGCGCGGTCTACAACAAGGTGCCGACCACGAGCTGGTCGCCCAACATCCAGCAGCAGACCATGATCAGGGCCTCGACCAAGCTCGACTTCGCCTGGGGCCTGGCGTTGCGCATGGCGGCGGCGATCAACGCGGCCGATCCCGAGACCATGCGCATGATCGGCGAGATCTGGGCCTATGCGGAGTTCACCCGCGCCGCCGTGGCCACCGCCGAAGCCGAGGCGCGCGAATGGCCAAGCGGGCTGTGGACCTCCGCGGGCGCGCCCCTGCATGCGCTGCGCGCGATGCTGCCGCTGTGGTTTCCGCGCGTGAACGAGATCCTGCGCCTGATCGGTTCGCACAACGTCTTTGCCACGCCGACCGCCCAGCAGATGGCCGACAAGGACCTGCGACCGCTGATCGACCGCTACCTGCCCGGCGCCAAGGGCATGGCCGCCGAGGAGCGTATCCGGATCTTCCGCCTGGTGTGGGATTTCGCCGGCAGTGCGCTCGCCAGCCGCAACGAGCAGTACGAGCGCTTCTACCTCGCCTCCTCGCCGCGCAACCTGGCGCGCCATCTCGCCTTCACCGACCGCAGCCGCGCCGACCGCCTGGTCGATCGTTTCCTGAAAGAGCCGTACTAGCGGGCCCGATCAGGCGGCCCGCCATGCTTTTGCCACCCTGGTGAAAGACCTCAAGGCTGCTGTGAAACAGGCAATTGCCTGATGAGGGCGTTGCAATGCAGCGAAGACTGGCCAAACTAGCAAGCTGGCATCGACCAGGAGCGTAGGAGACGGCCGATGAGCGATATCGACGTCAAACCCGATACGATCGCCAAGCCGAAGATCGAACAGCCACGGCTCTACAAGGTGATCCTGATCAACGACGACTACACGCCTCGTGAATTCGTCATCGCCGTCCTGATGGCGGTGTTCCACATGAGCGAGGACCAGGCCTATCGCGTGATGATGACGGCCCACCAGCGCGGCGCCTGCGTCGTAGCTGCCTTCACGCGCGATATTGCCGAGAGCAAGGCGACCGAAGGCACCGATGCCGGCCGTCAGGCCGGCCACCCGCTGGAATTCACCACCGAGCCGGAAGAGTAGGCTGGGCGCGCGCGACTCCAGTCGCGCAATCTTTGAGATCCGACGCGCCACTGGAGTGGCGCGCCCCCAGCAAGACCTCATCCGGTCGCGAGGCCCGCCGCCTCGACGCCGGCGATGCACACGGCCTCGTCCTCCTCGCCGGTGCCGCCGCTGGCGCCCGCCGCGCCCAGCACGTTGCCCTGAGCGTCCTTGATCACGACGGCGCCGGTCTGCGGCAAGAATTTGCCCTGCGCGGTGGCGGACAGTGCGCCGAAGAACTGCGGGTTCTCCTTGGCGCGCTGCAGGAGCGTACGGCTCGCCACGCCCATGCCGACCGAGGCCCACGCCTTGCCGACGGCGACGTCGCAGCGGAACATGCTGGCGCCGTCCTCGCGCTGCAGCGACTTCACGTGACCCGACTCGTCGAGCACGGCGACGGCGAGCGGCTTGATCTTCATGTCGCGCGCCTTGGCAAGCGCGGTCTCGACGATCTTGTTGGCTTGGGCGAGGGTCAGGCTTGGCATGTTCAGTTCCTCGAGGTCGGGCAGGATGACCGGCTCAATCTAGCCCGGATTCATGCCCGGGCTAGATTCAACGCCAAGTCATTCAGATCATTGACGGATTTCCGTCGCAGTCCCCTCAAGGCAAGGGTTGACGGATACCGTCCAGGTCCCTATTTTCCGCCCGCATTCGGAATTCTCCCCGGCCCGGCCGGGGCTTTTTGTTGAGAAGAACCATGAAGATCCGTCATTCGCTCAAGTCCGTGAAGGCCCGCCACAAGGACAGCCGCATCGTGCGCCGCAAGGGCCGCGTCTACGTCATCAACAAGACCAACCCGCGCTTCAAGGCCCGCCAAGGGTAGTTATCGGCTAGGCGCCGGTCTGTCTTTCTGATCCAAGCGGCGGAGGCCCTCGGCTTCCGCCGCTTTTTCATTTGGCGTATGACCGAGGCATGCAGATGCCGCCGCTCGATCCCGCCATTCTCGCCCGCCGGTCCGAGATCGTGGCCGCCTTGCGCGCCATCGTGCCGGGCGAGGGCGTGATCGACGATCTCGACGGCATGCGTCCCTACGAATGCGACGCGCTGTCGGCCTACCGCCAGATGCCGCTCGTGGTCGTGCTGCCCGAGAGCGTGGCGCAGGTCTCGGCCATCCTGCGCTATTGCCAGGACAACAAGGTCAAGGTCGTGCCGCGCGGCGCCGGCACCTCGCTGTCGGGCGGTTCCATGCCGGTGGGCGACGCCATCCTGCTGGGCCTCGGCAAGTTCAACCGCGTGCTCGAGATCGACTACGCCAATCGTTGCGCCCGGGTGCAGCCCGGCGTCACCAACCTCGGCATCTCCAAGGCGGTCGAGCATGAGGGATTCTACTACGCGCCCGACCCCAGTTCGCAGATCGCCTGCTCGATCGGCGGCAACGTGGCGGAGAATTCCGGCGGGGTGCACTGCCTGAAATACGGCCTCACCACCAACAACCTTTTGGGCATCGAGATGGTGCTGATGACCGGCGAGGTCGTGCGCCTGGGCGGCAAGCACCTCGACTCGGAAGGTTACGACCTGATGGGCCTGATGACCGGCTCCGAAGGGCTTCTCGGCGTCGTCACCGAGGCGACGGTGCGGTTGCTGCGCAAGCCCTCGACGGCGCGCGCCGTGCTGCTGGGCTTTCCGACCGAGGCGGGCGCCGCGGAATGCGTCGCGGCCGTCATCGCCTCGGGCATCATTCCCGGCGGCATGGAGATGATGGACAAGGACGCTGTGAAGTGCGCCGAGGCCTATGTCGGCGCGGGCTACCCCATGGACGCCGAGGCCCTGCTGATCGTCGAGCTCGACGGCCCTTCGATCGAGGTCGACTACCTCGTGGAACGCGTGGCGGAGATCGCCCGCGACCGCGGCGCCACGACGGTGCGGGTGAGCCAGGACGAGCAGGAGAGGGTGCTGTTCTGGGCCGGCCGCAAGGCGGCGTTCCCCGCGGTCGGCCAGATCACGCCCGACTACATGTGCCTCGACGGCTCGGTGCCGCGCGGCAAGCTGGTCGAGGTGCTGGCCGAGATGCGGCAGATGTCGAAGAAGCATCGTCTGCGCGTCGTCAACGTCTTCCATGCCGGCGACGGCAATCTGCACCCGCTGATCCTGTTCGACGCCAACGACCCCGACGAGCTGCGACGCGCCGAGGAATTCGGCGCCGACATCCTGCGGCTTTGCGTGCGCGTGGGCGGCGTGCTGACCGGCGAGCACGGTGTCGGCATCGAGAAACGCGACCTGATGGGCGAGCAATTCACCGAGATCGACCTCGACCAGCAGGTGCGCGTGAAATGCGCCTTCGATCCCGACCACCTGCTCAATCCCGGCAAGGTCTTCCCCCAGCTCCGCCGCTGCGCCGAGCTCGGCCGCGTCGTCGTGCATCACAACAAGTTGCCGTTCCCCGACATTCCGCGATTTTGAGGCGCGCGCGGTCAGAGATCGACCGGTGTGCCGAAGGTCGGGCCGAGCACGGCGAACCCACCCTCTGGATAGGCGGTCGGCGCCACTTCCATGAAGAAGCGTTCGAACGAGACGGCAAGCGCATGGCTGCGCGTCGTTCGGACGATCGCGATGTCCTGGCCGAAGCGCTCGGCGCCGGGCACGCCAAGCGCGCGCAGCCGTTCGGGAAAAGCGGCGGCGTAGAAATTCGCGAGATGGCTGAAGATCAGGCCGCCGTCCGCGAGATCGTTGATCAGGGCATAGGGCACGTCCCGGTGCTGGATGCCGAGTCGTCCGGCAAACGTCACCACTTCGTGGCCGAACAGCTGCGCTGTCGCCGTCTCGCCGAGCTGCGCCGCCAAGGTCGCGCGATATTGCTGGCGCGCGCCGGGCTCGCTCGGGCTGGCAACGATGAGCCGGTTGATGCGGCGGGAGAACTGGTCGAGATCGTCGACACCGGCCACCGTCTTCGATAGGAGCATTCCCATGCCGAGCGTATGCGCAAAGATCCGCGCCTGTCCTTCGACGACGCCGGCCGCGCGGAGCTGGCGCAGGGGCGCCAGGCCGGCCATCACGAGGTCGGGGAATACCGGCTTGTCCGGACCGACCGGCAGGACGGCATTGCCCAGGGAAATGCCGCCCTCGGTCAGCATGCGTACGACCATGGGCTGCGGCAGGGTGACGACCAGGATCCCGGCTGGATCGGCGTCGCAGGCCTGGTGGGCGCGGCACCATTCCGGAAAGCGTTGCAGGACCAGCGGCAACAGCACCGGATAGTGATTGCCTTCGGTGAAGATCGTAAGCTGCGCGCTGCCGTCGATCGGCCCGACGAAGTCGGGCACCGTGTCGGTGAAGCCGTCGAACCGCAGCAAGTTGCGCAGCGGCCCGAAGGCCGGCCACGACACGCTCTGGGCCGTGGCGGATACGCTGGCCAAGGCGGTCACCAGAATGAGCAGTGGAGCGAGCAAACGTCCCCTACGCATGAGCGTCCTCCAGGCGTGAAACTTCCTCATCTCAACATGCTTCGCGGCTGCTATCTTGTGACAGATTAATGAGTTTGGATCCTCGGAGCATGGCAGGCACGATCAAGCCGCGCGACGCGAAGGAGCTGCGGCAGGCGGTGGAGTGGGCGCTGAACGACGGCGTCACGCTCGACGTGCGGGGCCAGGGCAGCAAGCTCGCCTTGGGCAAGCCCATGCGCTGCGACCAGGTGCTCGACCTCTCGGGTCTCTCGGGCGTCGTCGATTATGCACCCGAGGAACTGGTCGTCACCCTGCGCGCCGGCACGCCGCTCAGCGAGGTCGAGGCCTTGCTGGCGCAGCGCAACCAGATGCTGGCTTTCGAGCCGCCCGATCTCGGGCCGCTGCTCGGTCTCGAGGCGGGGCAGGGGACGCTGGTCGGCGCGGTGATGGGCAACCTCGCCGGCTCGCGCCGCGTGTCGGCGGGCGCCGCGCGCGACCACCTTTTGGGCTTCAGCGGCGTCAATGGCCGCGGCGAGGCCTTCAAGTCGGGCGGCAAGGTGATGAAGAACGTCACCGGCTATGATCTCTCCAAGCTTTTGGCCGGCTCGTGGGGCACCTTGGCCGTGCTCGACGAGGTCTCGATAAAAGTCCTGCCCGCGCCCGACCAGACGCGCACCCTGCTGCTGCTCGGCCTCGCCGACGAGGCGGCCGTGAAGGTGATGTGTGCCGCCCTGGGCAGCCCGCACGACGTCTCCGGCGCGGCCCATGTCGGCGACCGAACGGCTCTTCGCATCGAAGGCGTCGCACCTTCGGTCGAGGCACGGCTGAGGGGCCTGCGCGACTTGCTGAGGGCGTCGGGCGCGAAAATGGAAGAGCTCGGTACCCTCGAAAGCCGCGCTTTCTGGCGTGAAGTGCGCGATGTGGCGCCGCTCAAGGCAGATCAGGACGCCATCGTTTGGAAGATCTCTTGCCCGCCCACGGAAGGCCCGGGCATCGTCACGCGCATCAAGGCAAGACGTCCAGCCGCGGAAACGTTTTACGACTGGTCGGGCGGTCTGATCTGGCTCGCTTTGCCGACAAGCGCCGACGCTGACCACGAAATCGTGCGTGGAGCGCTCGGTTCTGCCGGCGGGCATGCCACCCTGATCCGTGCCGCCGAGTCCGTGCGGGCGAGTGTGCCGGTCTTCCAGCCTCAGCCGACCGCGCTGGCCGCGCTGGCCAGCCGGGTGAAGGAAAGCTTCGATCCCAAGCGTCTCTTCAATCCCGGGCGGATGACCTAGCGATGCAGACCAACTTCACCCTGGCCCAGCTCGCCGATCCGGAGACTGCGCGCAGCGAGCATATCCTGCGCAAGTGCGTGCATTGCGGCTTCTGCACCGCCACCTGCCCGACCTTTCTTCTACTGGGCGACGAGCGCGACAGCCCGCGTGGCCGCATTTACTTCATCAAGGCGATGCTGGAGGGCGACCGTGCGCCCAGCGAGTCCGAAGTCAGGCACGTCGATCGCTGTCTCTCGTGCCTTTCCTGCATGACGACCTGCCCGTCGGGCGTGAACTACATGCATCTGGTCGACCATGGCCGGCATCACATCGAGACTCGCTATACGCGCGCGCTGTCCGATCGCTTCCTGCGCGGCGTGCTGGCCTGGTTGATGCCGCGGCCGGCGGCGTTCCGCTGGGCCATGGTGCTGGGCCGGCTCGCCAAGCCGCTGGCGATGCTGCTGCCGTCGGCAAGCGCCGATCCCGGCGGCGCCACCTTCCTGCGCCGGCTGAAGGCGATGCTCGAGGCAGTACCGGACCGGCTCGCCGGACCCTCGCCGGTCGACCGGCCGCAGACCTTCCCGGCAGCGGGGCTGCGCCGCAAGCGGGTGGCGCTGATGCCGGGCTGCGGCCAGCAGGTCCTGGCGCCCCAAGTCAACGAAGCCACGGTGCGGCTGTTGACGCGGCACGACATCGAGGTGGTGAACGCCGCCGGCTCGGTCTGCTGCGGCTCCTCGGTCCAGCATATCGGTCGGAACGGGCAGGCCATCGAACTCGCCAAGCGCAACATCGAGGCGTGGTTGCGCGAGATCGATGGCGCCGGTCTCGACGCCATCGTGATCAACGCCTCCGGCTGCGGCACCACGGTGAAGGACTACGGCGACATGCTGGCCGACGATCCCCTGTGGAAGGAAAAGGCCCGGCGGGTGGCGAGCCTCGCCAAGGACGTGAGCGAGCTAATGCTCGAAGTCGGTCTCGCGAACGTGACCGCACGGCCGCTCACCGTGGCGTATCATTCGGCCTGTTCGATGCAGCACGGCCAGAAGGTGATCGAGCAACCCAAGAAGCTGCTCCGCGACGCGGGCTTCATCGTCAAGGATGTCCCCGAAGGACACATCTGTTGCGGCTGGGCGGGCACCTATCAGGTGCTGCAGCCCGAGCTGTCGCGCCGCCTGCGCGACCGCAAGGTCGTCAACATCGAAAGCGTGCGGCCCGACATCATCGCCGCCGGCAACTTCGGCTGCATCGGCAATATCGCCGACGGCACTGCCATTCCGATTGCACATACCGTCGAGTTGCTCGATTGGGCGACCGGCGGCCCTAAGCCGGCGGCCCTGCTTTAAGGACACCATGACCCTCCTTCGTGCTTGCCTTGCCATGCTCCTCGGCGTGATGCTGGGGGCGAACGCGTCGGCGCAGAACGGCGGGAGCAACAACATGCTCGACACCTTGTTTGCCAAACTTCAGACCGCGACCGATCCGATGGCGATCCAGTCCCTGGAAGCGGCGATCTGGGAGCAATGGACCATGGTCCCCGAGACCGAGCAGCGCCTGCTGATGATGCGCGGCATGTCCGAGATGCAGCAGCACGAGCTCAAGACGTCGGTCGAGACCTTCAGCCGGCTGATCGAGATCGCGCCCGAGCTTTCCGAGGCGTGGAACAAGCGGGCGACGGCCTATTGGTTGCTCGGCGACTTCACGGCCTCGCTGTCCGACATCTGCGAAACCATCAAGCGCGAGCCCCGCCATTTCGGCGCCTATTCGGGTCTCGGCATGATCCGCGCGGAAATGGGCGAGTATCCGCGCGCGGTCGCGGCCTTCGAACTGGCGCGCAAGTACAACCCGCACATCGTCGGAATCGACGACGAAATCGACCGCCTGAAGGCGATGGGCGGCGACGAGCCGTCCGATCCGCTGGGCTGCGGCCAGCGCACGGCTGGTCGCTAGGCAGGGCCAACCGGCGGCTGGTCCTTGCCGCGCCGCAGGCGTGCAGGCAAAGTCCCGTCACGTTTCAACTCGGGAGTGGGTCAATGGCCACGTTGTATGTCGGCGGTCGTCTGTTCGATGGCGAAAAGGTGCAGGATGGGCACGCGGTGCTGGAGGAGGACGGCAAGGTCAAGCGCGTTGCGCCGGCCGGAGAGTTCGCGGGCTTCGCCGGCGAGAAGGTCGACACCGCCGGCGGCACGCTGATCCCGGGCATCATCGACTGCCATGTCCATTCGCTGTCGGGCGCCGAAGGCAATCCCGGCGCGGTGCAGGATCGCATGAGCGCCGCCCAGCTCGCCGTGCGCGGCATGGAGCTGATGCGCAATACGCTGGAAGGCGGCATCACCGCCGTGCGCGACTGCGGCGGCAAGGACTACATCGAATTCGCCATGCGTGATGCGTTCAACGCCGGCAAGTTCCTCGGCCCGACCATGCGTTGCGCCGGTCGCATGATCTGCATGACCGGCGGCCACGGCAATCGCACCGGACGCGTTGCCGACGGCCTCGACGAGGTGGTGAAGGCGGTGCGCGAGCAGGTCCATGCCGGCTCCGACCTGGTCAAGATCATGGCGACCGGCGGCGTCATGACACCAGGCGTCAATCCCGAGGATGCGCATTATTCGGCCGAGGAGATGAAGGCCGGCATCAGCGAGGCGCATCGTTTCCACAAATGCTGCGCCAGCCATGCCCAGGGCGCGCTCGGCATCCTGAACGCCGTGCGCGGCGGCATCGATTCGATCGAGCACGGCATTTTCATGACCGACGAGTGCATCACGGAAATGAAGGAGCGCGGCGTGTGGCTGGTGCCGACGCTGGCCGCCGTCAAGAACATCCTCAAGGGCTACGACGACGGTGACCGCTCGATCCCCGACTACGTGATCGAGAAAGCCCGCCGCGTGTTCGACCGCCACATCGCCTCGATCAAGATGTACTACAAGGCGGGCGGCCGCATCGCCATGGGCACTGACGCCGGCACGCCGCACAACCGCCACGGCGAGAACGCTCGCGAACTCGAATATATGTGCGAGATCGGCATCTCGAGCCGCGATTCGTTGTTCTTCTCGACGGCGAGCGCCGCCGATCTGATGCGGCTTGCCGACCAGGGACGGGTCAAGGAAGGCAACAGCGCCGACTTCGTGGTGTGCGACGGCGATGCGCTGGCCGACATCAAGCGCGCCGCGCGCAAGGAGAACCACCGCATGGTGGTGAAGCGCGGCATCGTCGCCAAGGACAACCGCGCGGCGTTCGTCCGGCAAGCCGCCCGCGTCGCCGCCGAATAGCCGGGAGGGCGTGCCGGTCGCGGGGTCACAGTGGACGAAGTCCTTCTGATCCTGCTCGGAGTCGCCTGGGCCGTCGGCACACCCATCCTCGCCATCGTGGCGCTCGTGCGGACGTCGCGCCTGGGCGACGAGAACGAGAGGCTCGCGGCCGATCTTGCCGCGATCAGGCGGCAGATGGCGGAAGGTGCCGCCCTGCCGCCGCCGTTCGAAGCGCCGGCCGCCGAAATTGCGGCGCCGCCGCCAGCACCGCCTTTCGACCCGGCTCCCACACCCGACGAGATCATGCCGGCGCCGGCGCGCGCGCCCGTCCCTGAGCCGGCCAGCGCCGGTTGGGAGCAGCGCCTGGGCGCGCGCGCCTTCCTGTGGATCGGGGCGATCACCCTGGCTCTGGCCGCAGTCTTCCTCGTGCGCTACTCGATCGAAGAGGGGTACCTATCGCCCGAGGTCCGGGCGATCCTGGCGGCGC